>JAGHTM010000040.1 GCA_018065345.1 Candidatus Enterousia merdequi
TTATGGTTAAAGTTTTGGTCCGTGATAACAACGTTGAACAAGCATTGCGTGTTGCAAAACGTAAATCACAAAAAGAAGGCCTTTATCGTGAAATGAAAGAACGTCAACGTTATGAAAAACCTACTACAAAACGTAAACGTTTGAAAGAAGAAGCGGTTCGTAACGAAAAGAAACGCCAATCAAAACAACGTATGGTCTTTGGATTCTAATTTTGTATCCAATTTAATAAAAACCGTCCAAATGGACGGTTTTTTATTTGTTATTTATTTCTTTATCTTATTGTTTGTGCCAATGGGTGTGCTTTGATATTTGAATTTTGGATATTGACACCTGTATAAATATTAGATTGCAAACTTCCAAGTTTTTCAAATATATCAAGCATACGTTTTTCGTCTTTGGCATCTATTAAAATTTCTGATTTTTCATTGGTACCAGTTCCAGATTTTACATTTGTAGAATATTTTATACCAACAATATCTAGTATTTTGCGTAAGCCAATGCCAGCAACATAACCTTCATATACAAAACCAATGGCTTTACTGCCGTCTGGACGTTTAAGGTCTTTGGAATTTGCATAGAATTCGCCACGTAATTGTTTGTTTAATTCATTAAACATACGCCTTAAATCAAGATAAGTTATATTTTCTTTTGCTTGGCCAAAGTTTTTTGTTTTTTCCATAATCACTCCTTTATATATTTTATTGAAATAATTCTATCATACAAAACCCTTAAAAGAAAGGTTTTTTACTTGTTTTATTTTTGAAAATGGTCTATTCTGTGGCTGATAAAAAACGGAAAGAAGTTATGAAGAAAGCCGAAAATACAATAGAAAATATATCTGGACAGCAATTATCTGATGCCTTGTCTGAACGTTATTTGTCTTATGCGGTAAGCACGATTGTTGCTCGTGCTTTGCCAGATGTAAGGGACGGGTTGAAACCTGTGCATCGAAGAATATTATATTCTATGTTGCGTCAAAAATTATCACCATCGGCTGCATTTCGTAAATGCGCAACGGTTGTTGGTGATGTGCTTGGGCATTATCATCCACACGGTGATTCTTCGGTTTATGATGCTATGGTGCGTTTGGCACAAGACTTTTCTGTGCGTTATCCACTTATAGATGGCCAAGGAAACTTTGGTAATATTGATGGTGACCCCCAGGCTGCATACCGTTATACAGAATCAAAAATGACACCGGCTGCAATGCTTATTATGGACGGCATTGATGAAGATAGTGTCGATATGATACCTAACTTTGACGGAACAACCGTAGAACCTACTGTTATGCCGGGTGCTTTTCCTAATTTGTTGGCAAATGGTGGTATGGGGATTGCTGTGGGTATGGCTACAAATATTCCAACTCATAATGTATCAGAAATAATGGACGCATTGAATTTGGTTGTTGATAAAAACGATGCGACAACTGAACAGATTATGAAAAAATTGGTTGGCCCGGATTTTCCAACAGGTGGTGTTTTAATCGACGATTTTGCAACTATTTGTAAAAATTATGATACTGGACGTGGTGCTTTCCGTATTCGCGCAAAATGGGAAGTTGAAAAACTTGATCGTGGTGCAGAACAGGTTGTTATCACGGAAATTCCATACGGTATAATTAAATCTAAATTGGTTGAACAAATTGCTGATTTAATAGATGCGAAAAAGTTGCCTTTGGTTGAAGATATTGTTGATGAATCTACAACTGATGTTCGTATTGTTATTACTCCAAAAAGCCGCAATATACCTGTGGATAAAATGATGGCTCATTTATTCGCAATGACAGATTTAGAATATAAATTCAATATGAATTTTAATGTTGTTGATTCAAATGGTGCGCCACGTGTAATGCCTATTGGTGATGTGTTACGTGAATTTATCGCACATCAAAAAAATGTGCTATTACGTCGCACAAAATGGCGTTTGGGTAATATTGAAAGACGTTTGGAAATTTTAAGTGGTTTATTGATTGTATATTTGAACTTGGATCGTGTAATTGAAATTATACGTAATGAAGATGATCCAAAGGCTGTTTTAATGGAAGAATTCAAATTGACGGAAGTCCAAGTTGAATCTATATTAAACACTCGTTTGCGTTCTTTGCGTAAATTAGAAGAAATGGAAATCAAACGCGAAGACCAAGAATTACGCGCAGAAAAAGATAAATTACAAGCATTGCTAGAAAGTGAAGAAATTCAAAACGCTCAATTACACGCTTGGTTTGATGATATTAAAAAACAATATGCAAAAACAACTGCTCTTGGACGTCGCAGAACACAATGGACACCAAGCACAGAAGAAGTTGTTGTCAATGCAGATGAATTTATTGAAAAAGAACCTGTGACTATCGTATTATCAGCTATGGGTTGGATACGTGCTGCCAAAGGTCACCTTGATTTGAATAATCTTGATATGAAATTCAAAGAAGGCGATGAATTGCAATTTGCTTTCCATGCTCAAACAACAGATAAAATCAATCTGTTTGGAAGTTTTGGAAAAATGTTCACTTTGTCGGCTAATGATTTGCCATCAGCACGTGGTTTCGGTGAATCTGTGCGTATGATGGCTGATATAAGTGCGGATGAAAATATTGTAAGTGCTTTTGTATTGGATACAAATGCAAAATATTTGCTTGTTGGACGTCATGGAACTGGGTTTATAGTTGCTGGGGAAAATTGTGTTGCACAAACAAAATCTGGAAAACAGATTATGAATGTAGATGATAAAAATCCGGCTGTGCTGTGCGTGCGTGTTTGTGGCGATATGGTTGCACTGTCTGGATCAAATGATAAATTGTTGATATTTGAAGCAAACCAAATTCCAGAAATGTCACGTGGTAAAGGTGTGATTTTACAGAAATATAATGCAGAACGCACATATACTATTGATGCAATGTTCTTTAATATGTCAGACGGCTTTGGTTGGACAACTGGACGTGGCACAACAAAGTTAGATGATATTACACCATGGGTTGCAAAACGTGCAAGTCAAGGGCATACAATACCTGTCGGTTTTCCACGAAGTGGTAAATTTGGAAAATAAAAAATCATAAAATATGATAAAAAATAAAACCCGCAATTGCGGGTTTTATAAATATCGTGTAAGTCTAAAAAAACTTAGTGGCTCATTTTTGCTTCTGTGAATACAACATGCTTGCGCAATTTTTTATCGTATTTGCGGAATTTCATTTTGCCTTGAGTATTTTCAGATTTTGTATTTTTAGTAGTTGTATAAAAAACACCAGTTTCTTTGTTTTCTAATTTTACAACTTCTTTGCTGCCTTTTTTAGCCATTTTTACTACCTTTTTTAATTACTTCGCGAATTGTATGTTATATTTTAACTAAAATCAAGTTTTTTTTGATATTTAATTTTGTTTGAACGAAAAATATGATATAATGTGTGCGTCAGCAAGAGTTTTGCTGATGGGGTGTCGAAACCCGTTTGTAGTTTCGTCTGGATAGACGTTAAAAATCTCCAACCTTGAAATATTTTGGTTGGAGGGCACGTAAATAATGCGAAAGCAAAATAACGGCACAATTTAAACTACAATTGTTTCGAACCTCCAACCGCCTTTTTAACCAAGTGCGGTTTTTTGTTTGATAAAAAGGAAGAGAGACAATGAAACGCATATTTCTAACATCGGCATTAGCAATAAGTATGGCGATACCATCATTTGCAGAAACAACAGCACCAGATATCGCAGCAGGTGCAGAAAGTGCAACATGCGATAGTGGCACATTAAACACAACAGATGGGACAAGTACATTATCTGCGCAATGGACAGCAAACACAATCACATTAAATTTTTATGGTGAAGATACAACAAGACCGTTTGCAACCAATACATGTACATACGATGGTGGTATAACATTACCAGCAAGCGCACCACGAAGAACTGGCTATAATTTTGCTGGCTGGCAAGTAAAACAAGCGTTGTTTGATTTAAGGACATTAGTAGATAAAGTAGACGTGAGAGGTTTTTCTTTCGCTGCTAAAGGATCTGATTCGTGCGATTATTATAATAATTTAACAGGTGAAGGAAAATATATATGCAGCGAAAACATTTTTGATGATTTAAATTATGAAGAATGGAAAACAGAATTTGAATACGGTACAGTAAAAGGTGTGGCAAAATGTAGCATTACATCAGAAGAATATCACAGTATAGGGAATCCTGCAGACAGTGGTGGTGGTCAATATTGTTGGTGTCGATTAACAAACTTTGCAAAAACTGGTATTTCTAATTTTTCAAACGTAACACCATCTTTATGGTTCACCATTGGATATTTGGGTAGTATAGACGATGATGACTCCAATGATGCTGAAGCTTGTGCACGAGCTTGTGCTATAAATTGTTCCATAAATGTTATGGAAGATTTTACGCTACGCCCAATTATTTTTGGTATAACAGAACAAGAGTAAACCTCACACAAATAAAAACACCGTCCAAATGGACGGTGGTTTTTTATATTGAACGCATTAATTGACCGATTTTTACCGCGGTGTCACACATACGGTTGGAAAATCCCCATTCATTATCGTACCATGCGGTTATGTGTAAAACATTGCCGTCTATGACGCGTGTTTGTGTGGAATCAAATACAGAACTGTGTTTGTCGTGTGTGAAATCTATGGATACTAATGGTTTTTCGTTATAACCCAAAATACCACTTTGTGATGCCAACATTACTTCATTGACTTTTTCAACAGTTGTTTTCTTTTTGGTGTTTAATACTAGTTCAACCACAGAAACATCAGGTGT
>JAGHTM010000103.1 GCA_018065345.1 Candidatus Enterousia merdequi
GAATAAAAGTCACTTTTTGAATTATCGCCATATAAAATAGTGGAAGGATATTTCCAAGTAATAGCAGAACCAATTTCAACTTGTGTCCAATCAAGGGAAGCGTTTTCGAAACATTTTCCACGTTTTGTTACAAAATTTAAGATACCATTTTTATTCTTGTTAGAATTGTTGTATACGGCAGAATCTCCCGCATACCAGTTTTGAACAGTAGAATATTTTACGTGCGCATTTTTCTTCACGACTATTTCAACAACACCACTGTGTAGTTGATGGTTTGGGCGGCGGGGGGCGCTGCATCCTTCCATATAAGATAATGTTGAACCTTCGTCTGCAATAATAAGCGTTCTTTCAAATTGACCAATTTTTGCGGTTTCAATTCGAAAATAACTTGCTAAATCAATAGGGCATTTTACATTTTTTGGAATATATACAAATGTACCATCAGAAAATACTGCGGCATTTAATGCTGCAAAAAAATTATCGTCGTTTGGAACAATACTTCCCATGTATTCTTTTATTAAATCTGGATACTTTTTTACCGCTTCAGACAAAGGTAAAAATATAATACCTTGTTTTTCTAGTTCGTTGGTATAAGAAGTGTGAACAGAACGGCTGTCTATGACAGTATCTGTTGCCATACCAAGTAATGCTTGTTGTTCCGATTCTGGCAATCCCATTTTTTCATATGTTTTTTTTAAGTCCGAATTATCAACTTGTTTAGATTCGTTATAATAATTCAAAGAATCATAATCTATAGATTCATAATCCAGTTCTGCCCAATGTGGTTCTTTTAATTTTTGCCATTTCTTAAAAGCGTCAATACGCCATTTAAGCAACCAATCTGGTTCTTCACGAATAGATGATATTTTTTGAATAAGTTTTTCGTCTAGTTTATTCATTTATCTGTATTTGCCAATGCTTGTGCTTGGGCAAAAAATGTTAATGATTGTCCAAGAAGTCCATCTGTAAATGTTGTTGATAATATACCGTCTGTGTCTGTTGCTGACATGTGTTGCAAGAATAGATTAGCGCGATTTAAATAATGTCCAACATTATTTGCAACATTTGAATCAAGTTTTATAGCACGACGCAATTTTTCAAGAACAAAAGGATTTTTTGCATATTCATCCATGATTCCACCAAGTGCACGCCAAAGTGGGTGTTCAGATGTTTGTCGTGGCATTATATCAATTGCAGCCATTACAGGAATTAAATTTTGCAATAAATCTTGGTATATGATTTCTGCTTTGTCAGTTGTTTCGTTAACAGAAAACTTGTTTTTTAATACGGTCTGGATTTTTACCAGAAGGTTGTATTGGTATGTTAGTGTTTTTGATATGTTTTTTATGTCTCTGTTAGCAAAGAAGACAAATATCATAGAGCAGATACTGCATAAAACACATACTGAAATTAAGACAAGTAATAACGTATTTTCCATTTTTTTACCTTATTGTTTATTTTTTCGTTTGTAAGTATATCATGTTTTATCGATTCGTGCGATTTTTTATAAATTTAATTTTTTTGGTATTTTATATTTTTAAGTCTTGCACAGATTCGGTCAAATTGTTATAATCGTCTTATATAATATAAAGGAAAGGAAGAAATATGTTCCGCAAAATGTTTGTTTTGTTATCGTTTGCTGTGATTTCTAATGGTGTCATGGCAAGTTCTGAGATACCAGAAATAGTGACTTCTGAAGAATTTTATAGTGTGTCTCAAGAAAATCGAGAATATATCGAACAGGAAGAACAAGACCGTGAAGTGGTTGAAGTTTTAGAACCTGTTCAAAATGTTCCTGTGTGGCCTTTGGTTGGATCAGAAGCTGATGTTGAAATTGCTTGTTCTGGAACAAAATGTTCTGAAAATAAAATTGTTACAAAGATTGGTTCTGGTTTAGTTGTTGAAAATAACATAATGACAAATGGGGAAGGTTGGACGGGTGGACCTGATATTATCAACGGGACACAAATTCCAGCTGGTTTTGATTATGAATGTGCTAATAATGCAGAAATGCCATTAATGCGTCGCGAAATGATGGAAGATGATGGCGGTGCTGTTCTTGCTATGTCCCGCAGTCCAAGAAAAACATGTAATAAAAATGCCGATTCTTATGCTGTTTTTGCTGAACGTGCTGGTTTTACACCAAGTTGTAATAAAGATTCTGTGGATGTTGAAACGGATGAATCTATTTCTGTAAACGAATATGTTGATGATGAACCAAGTGTAAAAGTTCAAGATCAAGTTCGTTCATGGGTTGTCGCAAATGGACAAACTTTGCGTGAAGTTTTACAAAGTTGGTGTGATAAAGAAGGCTGGGATTTGGTTTGGACAACATCTCGTGAATATCCAATAGAAGCAAGTGCTGTGTTCAAAGGACGCTTTGTAGATGTTGCTTCTGCTTTGGTTCGTAATTTTGAACGTGCAACACCAATTCCTTATGCAAAGTTTTATAAAGGAAATCGTGTGTTAGTTATTTCAACAACAGAAGAATAAATTGCTTGATAAAGCCAGTAGGAGAAAGACAATGAAAATTCGTTTCAATATTTTTTTAATTGGATTGTTGGCAAGTGTAACTTTGGGTGGTTGTACGTTGCACGAATCAGCAAAGGTTTCTGCGGAAGTAGATCAAAATTTTGTAAATGCGTATGAAGCGTTTGAAATGTCTAAAAATCCACGTGCTAAAATTGCCAGTGGTGATACTGTTTCTATGTCAGAAGGGGTGTGGCTTGGAAATAAATCTACATTGTTAGAGCATAAAAATAATTTACCTTCAAAATTTGAAACGGACACAGGTATAACGATTTTATTAAATGAACCTGTGACATTACAAGTTTTGGCTAATGATATAAATTCTATTACTGGTATACCTGTAAAAATAGATAGCCAAGTTAATGGTGAAAAACTAAAAAAGACAGTTGATGTTGCGTATACTGGAAAGTTGTCTGGCTTGCTTTCTCAAATTGCTACTGATTTAGATTTGCTTTGGTATTATGATAAAGATTCAATTGTTTTTTATGAAACAGAAACAAGAACGTATACATTATATGCTCTTGGTACAGATGTTTCTTATCAATCTGCTGTTCAAACAGATTCTGATAATCGTGTATCTTTAGAATCAACATTAAAAGAATGGGATGAAGTAGAATCAACAATTACATCCATTGTGAATAATTCTGAAAATGCTAAATTTACAGTTTCACGCAGTCTTGGAACAATAACAGTAACTGCTTCACCTTCAATTTTGAATCGTGTTGGTGAATATATCGCAAAACAAAATAAACGTCTTTCACAGTTAGTGACAATTGATGTTAAAGTATTGCAAGTTTCTTTAACAAATGAATCTGCTTTTGGTTTGAATTTAGCCGCTGCTGTTAATTCTGTTTCTGGTTTGAATATTGTTGCAAATCCTAATACAAACCTTGCTACAACAGAAGCGTCTGCTATGAATATTGCCGTGCTTTCGAACAAAGTTGCAGAATCAGTGACAGGAGTTGCAGGAACTTATAGTGATAATAAAATTCTTAATGGATCTTTGTCTCGTGTTGCAGGATCAAGTGCTTTGATAGAAGCTTTGGCTAAACAAGGTAAAGTATCTTTGGTGACAAGCGTTGGGGTAACAACGCGTAATAATCGTGTCGCACCTGTGACAAATACAAAGACAACTGGTTATATTAAACGTTTTGAATCAAGAACGTTCACAACAGTAGAATCAAGTACTGTTGATCAAGAAGATTTAGAAACTGGTTTTTCAATGCAATTATTACCTAATGTTTTGGAAAATGGAAAAATATTGTTATTGTTCAGAATGTCTGTTCGTGAATTGTTGAAGATGAACACACAAACAATTGGCGCAACTCCAACAAGTGGTGGTGTTACTTTACAATTGCCAGAAGTTGAAGAACGTTCTTTCATGCAAGAAGTCATTATGGAATCTGGCCAAATGTTAGTTGTATCCGGATTTGAAAAACAAAAGAATGATGATACAAGATATGGTCTTGGTGATCCGGACTTTATGGCGTTGTCTGGTTCTCGTGAATCTGCTGCAACTCGTGAAGTGTTGGTTGTTATATTAACACCACAAGTGTTAGTAAGCCCAATGGATGCAGAACACAGTATTCAACAACATTGGGGTGCACCATTAAATTAAGTTTGAATGAAGTGTTGGTTATAAATAAAAACCGTCCAATCGGACGGTTTTTTATTTAATAGATAAAAGTTTTTACTTAAACAATTTTAGCAACTTTTTTTGCCAAACGAGAAACTTTACGAGAAGCAGTTTTTTTGGACATTGTTTTTCCTGCTGCTTTCATAAGTTTGCTTTCAGCAGCG
>JAGHTM010000030.1 GCA_018065345.1 Candidatus Enterousia merdequi
GTTTCGCCATTAGAACGAGCAATCACACGGTCAGAGTCATCACCAAATTCAGTAGATTTGAATAATAATTGTTCTGTTGGAACCCAATCTTCATCAGATTCACCCAAAGGTTTTGGCAAAGAGCCTTTGTACAACAAACCTTGTTTATCCATGTATTCCAAAGTATCTTTAACTTGGTTTGTTTCGACCAATTCACGTTCAGATGTGAACACATCAAACACAATACCAATTTTTTTCAAACTGTCGCGTATCAAATCCATCATTGCAGACGAAGCAACTTTCTTGAAATACGGAACATAATCTTCTTCCGCCGCATTTAACCATTTATCACCATCTTGGTCTTTGATAAATTGAGCAACTGGTATTAAATAATCCCCAGGATAAGAACCTTCTGGCAAAGATTCGCCGACATGTTTTCCAAATAATTCTTCATAACGCCAAAACACAGAATGAGCCAACACATCAACTTGGTGGCCATAATCATTTATATAATATTCTTTGGTGACATCAAAACCATTTTTCTTAAACAATCTTGCCAAAACATCCCCTAATATGGCACCCCTTGCATGACCAATATGCACAGGTCCAGTTGGGTTAGCAGACAAAAATTCAACATTTATTTTTTCACCATTTCCCATATCAGAATTTCCATATTCTTGTGGATTTTCCAATATAGTTTTCACCAAATCTTGCCATAAATTATCAGACACATTCATATTGATAAATCCAGGTCCAGCCACAGAAACATCTGTGATTTCTGGGATATCTTTGATATGTGGACATAAAATATCAGCAATTTCACGTGGATTTTTTTTCAATTCTTTGGATAAAACCATCGCAACATTTGTTGAAAAGTCACCAAAATCACGGTTCTTTGGAACTTCAACCACAATATTATTCCAAACATTTGAATTCACAGCATCTTGCAATTCTGGAACAGATTGCAACTTTTCTTTAATCTTTTTTGAAATCAATTTATAAACGTTCATGTGAAATCCTATTTATTTTATATGTGTAATTCTTTACCGTGTTTATTTGCAGTTTTAAGGTTTTCATCACCAAATATAGTTTTTAATTCTGCAATTCTTTCTGGCAAAATCTTTTGGAACAAAATCTCAGGCTGAGAAACGACATGACCAGGTTTTAACACAGACAATTCTTCATGTATGTTTTCAGATGGGAACTTGCGCAAATCTTGTGATATTCCAAAAGCATTATAAACTTTTTCAGATGTTTCTGGAATTATCGGTGAAGACAATACAGCGCACAATCTTGCCATATTAAAAGCATAACGCATAGTCAATGCGACATCTTGCATATCGCCTTCTTTTGCACGTTTCCAAGGTTCTTTTTCAGCAATATATGCATTTGCAAGATTAAATATAGAATACAAAGTTTGTACAGATTTTCTGAATTCTATATTTGACATATTTTCATCATATTCTTGTATCAGTTTTGTTAAATCTGATTCCAAACGTTTTTCGACATCAGTTTCAACACCACCATCTGGGATAGCATCGCCAAAATATTTTTTATTCATCACAGATATACGTTGAACAAAATTTCCGTATGCGTCAGCCAAATCATTATTGATAGCCTTGGCAAAACCTTCCCAAGTAAAATTACTGTCATCACTTTCTGGCATACAAGAAACCAAAGCATAGCGCCAATAATCTGCAGGATATAAATCCATTGCTTGATTCATAAATATACCACGTTTAGAACTTGTAGAAAATTTTCCATCGTAATAATTCAACCAATTTACGCCCTTGATAAAATCAGGTTGTTTGAATTCGCTTCCAGCACCCATTATTGTTGCAGGGAAAGTAATTGTATGAAATGGGATATTATCTTTACCCATAAATTGAACATATTTTGTATCGCTTTTTGATGACCACCAATCAAGATAATCGCGATTTTTGGAATCTATATCAGACCAATCTTTGGTTGCAGCAATATAAGCAATCGGAGCATCAAACCAAACATAGAAAACTTTGTTTTCATATCCAGGTTTATTCACAGGAACACCCCACGATAAATCACGAGTAATACAACGGTCTTGCAAACCTTCTTTCAACCATTTTTGTGCGATACTTTTAACCAACTTTGGCCAAGTTTCATTAGAATTCACCCATTTTTCCAAATCTTGCGCCAATTTAGATTGCAACAAAAACAAATGTTTTGTTTCGCGCAATTCCAAATTAGAACTTCCAGAAATTGCAGATTTTGGATTGATTAAATCTGTAGCATCCAAAACCTTGGTACATGCTTCGCATTGGTCACCACGAGCATTTTCATTACCGCAATAAGGGCAAGTTCCAATAATGAAACGGTCTGCCAAAAACATATTATCATCAACAGAAAAATATTGTTTAATAACACGTTCTTCGATAAAGCCGTTTTCTTCCAATTTTTGAGCAATATATTGTGTCAATTTAATATTATTCGCTGAAGAACTGCGCCCAAAATAGTCAAAAGACAAATTATAAAATTTATTCATAGTTTGTTGAATATCATATTGTCTGTCGCACAATTCTTGGGGTGTAATACCTTCTTGTTTTGCGGCAACTTCCGTAGGGCTTCCATGTTCGTCCGTAGCGCAAATATACAATACATTTTGACCTTTTAATCTTAAAAATCTTGCATAGATATCAGATGGCAACAAAGAACCAACCAAATTTCCAAGATGTTTAGTTCCATTTACATACGGCAAAGCACTTGTTATAAGATATTTCATAGACAAACCTTTTCAAAAAAATTACTAACAAACATTTTAAGATAATTTTTTATATTTGCAATAAAATAAAAAAA
>JAGHTM010000129.1 GCA_018065345.1 Candidatus Enterousia merdequi
AAATATAATCTTGATTATGAATGTCGTCAAAATAATATTTTTATTCCAGAAAAATTAGAAAAATGTATTTATTCTTTGGCTCAAAATCGTGGTTTATTATACGTGTCTGAAATACATCTTGAAAGAACATTTACTGGCGAAACTGTTGATATATATTTTACAAGCAATGCTACAGATAATGTTGTATGGAAAGTTGTATATAACAATGATGTAGATGTAATGGAAGGTGATAACGAAAAATTTGCAAACATTCGTGAAAAAAAGATTTTATCTTTTTGGCAAGGTGTCCTTGATAAATATGGCACACCAAATTCTGATGAAGATAAATGGATTTCTGCTGAAAATGCATACGAACCTATGATGCAGGCTTTTTATGGTCAATTAGTATTACAAGACAAAGGCATAAATGCATCTGATTCATCTATCAACATACAAAAAGCACGTGAAAACTTCCAAGCGAAACCATATGCATTTTAATAAAACATCTTATCAGGTTGGTTTATATTCTGAATTTTTAGCACGTATGTATTTACGATTACATGGTTATAAAATATTAAACAAACGATATATAACTGGCAAAAATACTAATCGTGCTGAAATAGATATTATTGCAAAACATAAAAAAACTATTGTTTTCATAGAAGTAAAATGTAGAAAAAATATTTCTACAGCATGGGAAGCGATAACATATAAACAATCGATACGACTTCGTCGTGCTGCAGAAACATATTTAATTAAAAATCATTGGACTGGTGATGCACGATTTGATGTTATTATTGTATGTGGTCATAAAATATATTGGGCAAAAAATGCACTTTAATTTTTAATTACCGCACTTTTTATCAAAGTCACATCTTCTTTGATTCCATCTATCTTTAATTGTAATTGCCCTATTCCAGATTCCAATATTGTTGTTCTATTTTCTAATGATGTTATACGTTGTTCTTGGCGTTCAATTTCAGAAAGTGAAGAATCTTGACGCGCAACCCAATAGACCAACCCAGCAAGAAACACCAGCAAAAACCAACTGTCACGCAACATATCTATCAAATTCATAAAGTTTTGTTTTTTTGGCATATTATTATAATAATTTACCACAAATTATTGTGTTGGATTATTCCCCCGATTTATTAAATTTTCTATTTGATGAACCAATGCCTTTTGTGCTGCCCACCAGCGCAATTCTTCATCAGAAACATTTGGTCCAAGTATTTTTTCTATGGTCAAAGAACGCAAATGGGATAAAACTTGTTTTCCAGATTGCCCAGAAAAAACACGCGCATAATGTTTTTCAATATCGTGCATAAAAAACTCCTTTTATATTGTCATTTCTTCACGAGCCATTTGAGCAATCGGCGCAACATATTTTAATTCTGCATCTGTGTGCAAAGATATTTTATCTATTAAACCACGACGAGATAATATCTGTAATCCTCGTTCACACAAAGGTCTTATAAATTCATGTAATAAACGACCGTATGTTGCACCAAGAATACGAACCATATCCGCATTACGTGCTAAAATTTCTGTAGCCGTCATTTCTTTATCTGACAACATACCCAATCTATCTGCTAACAAAGTATGTCTTATTCTATCACGTAAATCTTGTAATATTATTTGCGACACATCAAAATCTGCACCACTTGACAAAGGTGTCAAACCAGAACTTCCTACTGCTTTTGGTATAATAGCTCCAGGAGTTAAATTTATATTCGATAAATTTATAACCCCATCATCATCGGCTTGCCAAATTCCACTTACAGCAATAGTCGCATTTTTCAACACTAATTCCACAACTTTGTTTGCTGTTTTTATATCTGGCAAAGCACGTAATACTGGCCCACGTCCATATAATTCACCACTGATTAAAGACCAACGGAATATAATGTATGGATTAGTTTCAAAAGTTCCACGTGCAACAATGTTATTTTCAATATCTCCACC
>JAGHTM010000096.1 GCA_018065345.1 Candidatus Enterousia merdequi
AAAATGTTTGGTGCAAGCAAAACACAACTAATTGATACTGCTGTCGGCGCTGCTGCTGGCGCTGGAATTATGGCTGCAAGTACATATTCTGGAAAAGTAGCAGGTGACACAATCAAATCAACTGCTGTAAATGCTGCTTCTGGAATGGTTGTTGGCAATATGTTGGCTGGCACTTCTGGTAGTGACTCTGTTCTTGCAACAACAAAATGTAAAATCAGCACTGGCGAAAAAACTTTTGAAGAAAAAGATTGTATTATTGGAACTTGTGCCACAACTAGTGCGAACAAAATAGAAAACGGTAAAATGACCATAGACAGTAAAGAATCATTTTACTTTATAAGCAAAAATTGCAACGAAATTATCCAATGCACAAAGAAAAAAGAAAACAGTGATGAATTTTCTTCTTGTTCTCAAGTAGCAAAATCAAAATTCATATATACCATGGTACAAACAACTTCTGGTCAAAAACTTTGTTCCGACACAAAGGATTCAGATTATTCAGGTGTAACCACTTATAGCCGTCCAGAAGACTCCCCAACTACATTAAAACAATTAGATGGGGCAAATTTTGTTATGATTGAATCTGCTTCTGAGGTTGAAAAAAGTCAACATGCTTATGCTGTTGTTGATTTGAAAATTAAACCTTTGGGTTATAAACAAAGTGATTTACAAGAAATATTAAATAACAATCCAGAATATTATTTAAGAAATTCCGATGGAACAGTCGGTGCTTTGATAACAGCAGACTGCAACTTTCAACCATCATCTCGTGACGCTTCTGATGGAGCATTGGTTGATTTATCTAATGAAGCACGCGCAAAAGGAACTATGGCTGGGGCTGCTGTTGGTGGAGCAATGGGTGGGTTCACCGCATACCAAGGTGCAAAATCAGAAATTTCAGAACGTTGGGTAACCGCTGTTCGTGAATACGAAGATTCTTTAAGTAATTTTGTATGTGTCACAGGAACAAGATTCTTATCAAAATACAATGATTATCTTGAAGTGCCAGAATTAAAAAAACCGGAAAAACAACAATAAAAACAACCGCTGAATCAAAGCGGTTATTTTTTTATCTTGCCAGTTGTTTTTCCCATGTAATTATATTAGTTATTTTTGGATTATGTTTAGATGTTCTGACACCATATTCTATCTTCACAGCATCAAAATTATTACGATTTGCCAGATACGTACTACGTGCATTATCAAAAGCAATCTTAGCATATAAACATTTGATTCCTTTTTGATTCAGCGAATAATCTTCTATTATTTTTATTGCTTGACCAGCAATACCTTTTGATTCATATTTTTTATCAACCCAGCACCATAATTCAGCATTTTGTTTCCAATCATTTATATTATCTAAACCTATCATTCCGCCAAATTTATCATCAACAAGTATGAAAAATTGTTCATCATATTCAACATTATCGCATAAAGCATGCATTAACTTTTTATGTTTCGTATCAAATAAATATAACAATACGAACCAAGCAAACTTTGCTTTACTAGGTATTACTTTTTCATCTGCCCACCAAAACCAAGGTTTCAATCTGACACGATTTTCAGATAATATATTATAACTTTTATCTAAATTTGAATAAATATTTGCAAGCGTCATTTTTTGTAATTTTACGCCCATAACAAACTCTTTTTTATTTATGTTTATATGCCAAAATCAAAGGGACAAGTTTATCACGATATTGATTTGGTATTTTATCGACAGGAATCAGCAAAGAATTACATTGTCCCGCAGACATTTTAGGCAATTCTGCATTATCTTTTGCGTTTATAATTTTATCCAAAACCACAGAAACTTTATCTTGGACAAAAGGCAACAAGAAATTGATAGTATCACCCTGCTTTATCTCATTACGCAATTCAAAAGTAATATTTTTATCATCTATCTTGGTTATTACGCCAGCCACATGCCAATCAGAATTAGAATGCGTTGTTTCGTAATCATGTGCCTCAGGTGGCAAAGGACCATCAAAGAAAGCGGTTGTATATCCACGTGTTTCCAACAAATTTAAATCATCCATAAAAGGTTTTGGATCAAAATGTTCTGGGTCTTGCGCATAAGAATCAAGCGCATTACGATACGCACGTGTCACAGCCCCAACATAGTATTCACTTCGATTACGACCTTCTATTTTTAATGTATCTGGGTGTGATTCTATGACTTCTTTCAAACGTGGCATCAAACACAAATCTTTGCTGTTCATAATATAAGCACCACGTTCATCTTCTTCGATAGGCATTTCAACCCCAGATTCTTTTTCACGCAAAATCACATCATATTTCCAACGACAAAGTTGCGCACAAGCCCCACGATTAGAAGGACGACCAGTTATATAATTTGACAACAAACAACGTCCAGAATAAGACATACACATTGCGCCATGAATAAATATTTCAAGACCAATATCTGGGCATTGTTCACGTATAGATTTGAATTCATTATGAGATACTTCACGTGCCAACACACATTGCACAGCGCCAGCATTTTGCCAAAACTTTACAGTCGAAGCACTGCATATATTTGCTTGGGTAGAGATATGAATTGGGATATCCGGATTATGTTCTTTGACCCACATTAAAACCCCAGCATCAGAGATTATCAAAGCATCTGGACGCAGATAATTTAATATTTCAGACACTTTTGACATATTTTCATAATCACGATCATGTGCAAACAGATTAAAAGCCAAATAAACTTTTTTACCGTGTTCATGAGCAAAATCAATACCAGCTTTGACTTCATCAACAGTTATTTTCGCACGTGCCCGCATAGAAAACCCAGGCAACCCCGCATAAATAGCATCTGCGCCATAAAGAACAGCCGTTTTGAAAGCATCTAAAGTTCCTGCTGGCGCCAAAAGTTCTGGTATTTTAATCATTTTGTATCCTGTATTTTTGATTTTCAGCAATTCTAGCAAATAAAAACCAAATATCAAGGCATTAAAAACATTGACAATTTTATTTTATGTATAATAATTTTATATTATGAATAAAGAATTTAAACGAAACATTTTGAACGCAATAAAAAACAATTCTGTCCATCTTAGATATTTGGACGAATCCAGTTATACTTATGAATTACTTGGCAAAAACGACAAAGTTTTAATGACCGTCAATTGCTATGACGGAATTATTCCCCGCATAAGCATTGAAATAAACGGTCAAAACATCGGAAATCTTAATCATTTTGCAAGAACAGAAAAACAGCACAAAAATAATTACGATATTTCTATGATAGCAAACAAAATGTTTCTGAGATACGCTGAACAACGCGGGTATATTCAAACCAGCATGAACAAAAAACAATTTTTATTATCACAATTTTTGAAAAAAAATTCTCTGGAACAACAGAAATAATTTGTATGATTTATGAATTTTTTACTTGCAAAAAGATTTATTTACATATAATATATGCTTTGCCTTGCCAGTTTAGCTCAGTTGGTAGAGCATCTGATTTGTAATCAGAGGGTCGTTGGTTCAAGTCCGACAACTGGCACCACGAATTAAGGTTGCTTTCGCAACCTTTTTTATTTACACATTAACAAAGAATTTTTTACGAACAAAACGTGTCATTGTTGGGTATAAAATTCTGGTTTGGTTAAAAATATTCAATTTAAAATGGTGCGCACAGCACCATTTTGCCCAACCGTGAAACGCAGCCATTTGTCCGACAGATTTTTCAGACCTGTCATGATATTTTACTATGTTATAAATTCTTTTAAACATCTTCTTTGCGCCATAGTGTCGTAATAAAATAAACTTTTTATAATGGCGATAACCGATAAAAGGAACGCCCCGAGACACAGGATAAACATTTGCTTTTGAAAACACCATTTTTAATTTATCAGACACAAAAACACGAATAAACTTTTCCATTTTACGCAATTCTTGTTTATTATCTCCAAAAATCAAGAAATCATCACAGTATCTTATATAAGCACGTGCATGCAGATTTTCTTTGATAAAATGGTCCATTTCGTTTAAGTACACATTTCCCATCCATTGGCTTGTTAAATTACCAATAGGTAGATTAGTTTCACCCCCAACAGAAAATATAACATCATGCAATACATTTAATAATCTGGCATCGCCAATTTTCTTTTTAACAATATCAAACATAACTTCGTGGTTAATAGATGGGAAAAATTTCCGAATATCGCATTGCAAGACATATTTATATTTACGAATAAAATGCATAACTCGTTGCGAAGCAGCATGCAATCCACGTCCAGGGATACACGCATACGAATCATGAATAAAAGTTGATTGCCAAATAGGTCCAATAATATTAATCAAAGCATGATGAACGACATGGTCTGGATACAAAGGTAATCTGTAAATAACCCTTTGTTTTGGTTCATAGATAGTAAAAGTATTATATTGAGAAGTTTTAAATTTTGAATTAATTAAATCAGATTGTAATTTTTGTAAAAGTTCAGTTTTGTGATTAAGGAAATCTTGAACGACACGTTTGTTTTTCTTAGATTTGACAGCCTTTTTAGCAGCCAATTCCAAATTTTCCATAGAAACGAATTCATCCCATAAATTTTTATATCGCTTCATGACAAAGTATAATATTTATCTATCTTGGTTAACACGGCTGAAAAAGGCATTTTATCTTGGGACGACGTAATTTGGTCTAACAATACGACACTTCCAGTAAAAGCGACACAAACTTCATCATCAAGCAAGAATTGAATTTGCAAACATTTTGTATTTTGACGATGTTTAGATTCCATAACACGAAAATCAAGAATAAAAATTTCACGGTTTAATATTTGGTCTAAATGCTTTTTATTTCCAGGCATAGGCAATTGATTTTTTGCAAAATCTGAAAATTTTTCGCATTTTTCTTTTTGAATTTTTTTTATTTCATCTATCGTCATATTGTTTTCCAAAAATATTAAAAATTGTTGACGTCACACAAATTTTTTTCGCATTCGGCCTGACTTTCGTCAGGCATTGCGGGTGGCCTTGCCCCCCGATAACCCCCTGCCGTTTTATCGTCCCATGCGGGGGCTCGAAC
>JAGHTM010000077.1 GCA_018065345.1 Candidatus Enterousia merdequi
ACAAATTTTGAATCTTCTGCAATCGACGGAAAAATCAATATTTTTAATAAAAAACTTCAAAAATCATTAAAAGATTTGAATTTAGATGCTATGGTTTTAATTGGTGGCAATGGAAGTTTATCTTTGGCACATCAGTATCGTGAAATATACAATGATTTATCTTTGATTTGTGTTCCAAAAACAATAGATATGGATATTCCTTTGACTGATAAAACTATCGGTTTTGATACTGCTGTAGAACAATTAGTTTCGTATTGCGACCAATTATTATTGACGGCACGCAGTCATCACAGATGGTTTGTTGTACAAACTATGGGGCGTGATTGTGGAAAGTTGGCTTTAAATGCCGGTGTGGCTATTGGTGCAGATGCTATATTGATTCCAGAAATAAAATTTAATACAGAAGAATTAGTAAAACACATAAAAAAATCAAAACGCGATTATGGTATAATCTTGGTTGCCGAAGGTATTTCGATACGCGGACATTCTGGAAAGCCTGCCGATATGATATCACGTATATTAAATGCTGCAAAAATTCCAAATAGATCTGCTTTCCCAGAACACATACAAAGGGCAGGCGATACAACTGCAAGCGATAGAATATTAGCAGCAGGTTTTGCAGATACCGCAATCAAAGCAATAGAAAACAACGAAACAAATGTTATGACAGTATTTCAAAACAACGAATTCAAAACTGTTTCTTTAACTGATTTCTTTAATGCCGGAAAACACCAAAAAGATCCACGCATAAAAGATGTTATGACATCAAATAGATATGTTGAGCCAGATGATGTTTTGTTGCAAATAGCAACCGATATAAATATTTATATCGGTGATATAAAATAAAAAACGCCCAAATGGGCGTTTTTTTTCAGGAAAGAAGAATATTTTATATATTATTTTTCAGAAAAATCTGCGTCTGTGGCACCTTTGTTGTCACCAGGTTCAGCATTATTTTCTGAATTTTGTTGTTGAGCTTCCTGTTGTGCTTTATAGACGGCTTCACCCAACTTCATAGCTTTTTCTGTCAAAGCATCAGTTTTTGCTTTCAAAGATTCTGCAGTTGCATCGGCTTTTGCTAATTCATCAGACAATTCTTTTTTAGCGTTTTCTATTGCTTCGCGATCTTCAGCAGATATTTTATCACCGTGTTCTTTCAATGATTTTTCAATACTGAACACTGCTGTTTCTGCTGTGTTTTTTGCTTCTGCTAATTCTTTTTTCTTTTTATCGGATTCAGCATTTGCAGCCGCTTCATCAACCATACGTTTGATTTCGTCTTCGGACAAACCACCATCTGATTTAATAGAAATCGCTTGTTCTTTGCCTGTACCTTTATCTTTTGCAGACACATGAACAATACCATTAGCATCAATATCAAAAGATACTTCAATTTGTGGCATACCACGTGGAGCAGGTGCAATACCTTCTAAATTAAATTGACCAAGCAATTTATTATCTGCAGCCATATCACGTTCGCCTTGGAATACGCGAATTGTTACTGCTGATTGATTATCTTCGGCCGTAGAGAATATTTGAGATTTTTTTGTTGGAATAGTTGTGTTTCTGTCAATTAAACGAGTAAACACCCCGCCCAATGTTTCAATTCCCAAAGACAAAGGTGTAACGTCTAATAACAATACGTCTTTGACTTCGCCTTTCAAAACACCACCTTGGATTGCAGCACCTAATGCGACAACTTCATCTGGGTTAACGCCTTTGTGTGGTTCGCGTCCAAAGAATTCTTTAACTTTTTCTGCAACTTTTGGCATACGTGTTTGACCACCAACTAAAATAACTTCATTGATTTGAGATGTTGTAAGGCCAGCATCTTTCAAAGCTTTTTTGCATGGTTCAATTGTTTTTTCAATTAAATCTTCAACCAAGGATTCTAATTTTGCACGAGTCAATGTTGTGTTAAAATGTTTTGGACCAGTAGCATCAGCAGTCAAATATGGTAAATTGACTTCTGTAGATGTTTTTGATGACAATTCAATTTTTGCTTTTTCTGCTGCTTCTTTCAAACGTTGTAAAGCTAATTTATCATTTGATAAATCAATACCAGATTGACCTTTGAATTCTTCAATCAAATGTTTTAAAACTCTTGCATCAAAGTCTGAACCACCAAGTGCAGTATCCCCGTTTGTAGATTTTACTTCGAAAACGCCATCTACTATTTCCAATATAGAAACATCGAATGTTCCACCACCAAGGTCATAAACGGCAATTGTACCGTCTTTATTTTTATCTAAACCATATGCCAAAGCAGCGGCAGTTGGTTCGTTGACAATACGCAATACATTCAAACCAGCAATACGACCAGCGTCTTTTGTTGCTTGACGTTGTGAATCATTAAAATACGCAGGAACTGTGATAACAGCATCTGTAATTGTTTCACCTAAATAACTTTCTGCATCTTTTTTTAATTTAGCCAAAATCATAGCAGAAATTTGAGATGGAGCATATTTTTTGTCATTGATTTCAACCCATGCATCTCCGTTTTCGCCTGCAACGATTTTATAAGGGACACGCTTTTGTATTTCTTTTACAGCTTCACTATCAAATCTTAAACCCATTAAACGTTTAATTTCATAAATTGTATTTTCAGGATTTGTGACTGCTTGGTTTTTTGCAGTAATACCAACCAATTGTTCGCCATTATTTGTCATAGCAATAACGGAAGGTGTTGTGCGTTGACCTTCGCTGTTTTCAATAATTTTTGGATCTGTTCCATCCATAAAAGCCATAGCGGAATTAGTTGTTCCTAAATCGATACCTAATACTTTTGCCATATTTTTTACTCCTTAAAGTTTCTGTTTAACGAGAATATAGTTATAAAAAACATAGTTTCAAGTGGCAAAACACAAAAAATTATAGGTTTTTATTCAACAAAAAAACTGCCCGTTTGGGCAGTTTAATTTCATAACATCAAAGATATTATTTTTTTGCAGGTGTTGCAGCAGGAGTTGCTGCAGCAGCAGCTTGAGGTTTTGCGTCTGCTTCTTCTGGCATTTTACCACCAATTGTAGCAAATGCTAATTCAGCCATATGCAATCCTAATGTAATACCTTTTGGTAATACCAAGTCAGAACCGTGAATTGTATCGCCAATTGTAACATCAGACAAATCGATAGTGATTTTTTCAGGCATATCAGAAACCAAACCTTTCAATGCAACTTTACGAACAGCAAAGTTCAAAACACCACCCAATTTGATACCTTTGGATGTATCGATATTGATAACTTCCACAGGAACAACAACGTGTACAGGTTCTTTAACATTGATTCTTTTGAAATCAGCATGAACAACTTTATCAGATACTGGATGATATTGGATATCCATCAACATAGCATCTTCTTTGTTGCCAGCAACATTGATTTCGAATAATTTTGTTCGCAATGATGGTTGTCCCAACAACATATTAAAATCATGACCATTTAATTCAATGGATACAGGTTCTTTCTTTTCGCCATAGATAACAGCAGGGATGTTTTGGTTCTTGCGAACTGCACGTGCGGCCCCCTTGCCAGCAACTTTGCGAATTTCAGCGTTTAATTTTATTGCCATTTTATAATCCTTTTTATGAATATTTGACTTTTTACACAACCTCCAAGGGTGTTGTGCAGGGCATATTATTTATCAAAAGTAAAGAAAAATCAAGTTTTTTTGTTATTTTTTTATCAAAAACAAAAATCTGGCACGACCATAAGTTTTATCTTTTACAATTTCCCAATTATCTTCAAGATTATTAGGTTGTTTATCAGATTCAAATTCCCAAATCAAAACAGTCCCAGATTTGATAACTTTTGCCAATTTTTTCACAAATAAAACGCCAAAATTAAAATCTGGGTAAGGGGGATCTATAAAAACTAAATCTGACCCAACACCGAATTTAGATATAACGCTTATAGCATCACACAGTTCAACAGTTGCAACTTCGTTTATTGCGTTAAGGTTTTTTTTGACAGTATCTATTGAAGATTTAGCAATATCTGTAAAAACAACTTTTGGATTATTAAAACGCGACAAACATTCCAGACCAAAAGCCCCAGAACCAGCAAACACATCCCATATTGAAATTTGTTTTGTTGTGTCTATTACATCAGTCAACATATTAAAAATCGCACCACGTGCCATATTTTGGGTTGGACGGGCATCAGATGGTAAAACTAATTTTTTACCACGATATTTTCCGGAAATAATTTGCAAATTTGATTTCATAGTATAAACTTTACATTATGAATTTTATGAATCAAGCATTTTTATTAGCAAAAAAAGCAGAACTTCACGGTGATGTTCCAATTGGTGCAGTTATTGTTCAAAACGAAAAAATCATAGCACGTGGCGAAAATCGTGTTCAAAAAAGCAAAAATCCAACATTACATGCTGAAATTGTTGCTATCAACAAAGCGTGCAGAAAAACAAATTCTAAATTTTTAGACGATTGCGATTTGTATGTGACTTTGGAACCTTGCAGTATGTGCGCAACAGCAATTTCTTTCGCACGAATAAGAAATATTTATTTTGCAGCACGTGATGAAAAAGGTGGTGGAATTACATCAAATGCTAAAATTTTTGAAAACGATTAACACCTTTGGAAACCAAACATTGTTCAAATGGACGAATATTCAGAAAAATCTGCAAAATTATTAAAAAGTTTTTTTGAAAAACTTCGTAATAAAAATTAA
>JAGHTM010000075.1 GCA_018065345.1 Candidatus Enterousia merdequi
AATAATCTTGTCAAAGCACCCATAGCAGAATTAGCATGTAAAGTTGTCCAAACATTATGACCAGAAAGCGCGCCTTTGACCGTCAATTGCGCAGCAGAAAGCGTTCTTATTTCACCAACCATCAATGTATCAGGGTCACTTCGAAGTGCGGCCGCCAAAGCTTCGGTAAACTTTTCTTCGCGTTGTTCTTCGTTCACAGCATTGACTACTGGCATTTGATGCGCACCAAATATTTTCTGTTCTGCTGGATCTTCCACAGTAATAAGGTTTATTTCATATCTTCTTTCTTTCAACATCAAAGACATATTACGAACCAAAGTCGTTGATTTACCAGAAGATGTTGGTCCTGCAACTATAACCAAACCAGTAGGAGCAGAACGTAATCTTAACAATAATTTTTGTTCGTATTCATTGAATTCTTGTTCTGTTTTAATACCTTCGCTTGGATTATCATAAAGCAAACGCATAACAACATATTGTGAACCAAATGCAATTGGATTGAATTGCATTCTTATACCCAAAACCCCAGATGGCAAATATAAATCTTTCGTTCCACGCAAAGGTGTTCTTCCGTCTTTTTGCGCAGTTTGATATTCATTTTGTGCAAAACTTGAATTAGATATATCTGCCGAAGCAAACGCAGCACGAACAAAGGATTCACCCCATTGTGAATTATATTCTAAAACAGGTTGCATACTTCCATCTATACGGAAATAAATTGTTGTTTGGTCCCCTACTTCTATGTGAATATCAGAAACTTTTTGAGCAGCAGCACGCGCAATTATATCAACAAAATCTTTCTGCATTTGATTATCATAATCAACGCGGGAATGTGCGTCCATCCCAAGTTTTTCATCATTTGATTTATATATATTTGATATTAGTCCAAGGTCTGAATAAAAAGGCTTTTTTATAACACGATTTTTTTGGCGCAATAAATCTATAAAAGCCAAAACACGTCCATCATAACGATGTGTTCTTGAAATAATAATTTCGCCACCAGAAAAATACGCAATCAAACTTTGTGTGTCTTTTGGCAAAGCAAAATCACCAGCATAAGCCGTCAATAATTTATTATTATTTGCAAACAAATATTCCAAAATATCTTTATTGTTGGAATTTTCCAACCCGTTTGGAATAGATGGATTATCATCATTTACAAAATCAAAATCTTTGTCTTGCATATTTTATTTTCCAATATTCAAACTTTCTTCTTCACCGTCTTTTTCAAAAACAATTCCATCATTCAAAGAAATAGATTTTACAACATATCCATCTAATTCTTTGCCCACAGCAATACGCTTATTTTGACCAGTTGCAATTTCTTCTATAGTCGCCTGTAATTGATTATCAACACCAACAACATTTACTAATTTATATTTCTTTGAAACATTTGCTTCTACTTTTTTTGGTTGTGGTTTTTCAACAATTTCTTGTTCTTCTTCTGGATCATAAGAATTTATTGCTTCGCGTTGTTGTCTTAATTTTTCTGTTTGAATTTCAAGTTGTGCTTTCGCTGCTTCTAATTCTTGTTGTTGTTGTTCTGCACGTCCAGAAAGAGTATCTAATTCCATTTGTAGTTTAATTTTTTCAGCATTTAATCTTTCAAGTTCCAAATCTAATTGTGCGCGTTCTTTTTCAAGTTGCATTACAACTTTTTCTTGTTCCAAACTTGTTATTCTTTCAAACAAAGAACCTTCTACAACATAATTATTTAGTGCATCCATTGAAACTTCGTCTGCAAGTTCAGAATCCGCTTGTTCATCTAAAACAATATCTTCCGTGATAATTTCTTCTGAAAAAACAGGCATATTCACACCAAAAATAATCACAAAAGAAAATAAAAATACATTTAATTTTTTCAACATAATTTTCACCTTTTTATTTTGTATAAACGATTACTTCATAACTCCAAGTTCTTGTATTTGCGCGCCACGTAACAGAATTCAAATACACCCCACTAAACCCTTGGAAAATTTGCATATATTCATATGGCACCAGTTTAGAGGATGCAGAAATTTCCAGTTTATGTATATCTTCTGATACAGCACCCGCTTGGATTACATCTGTTATAACTTCTATGTCTGCATCAATATTTATTTGTTGAAAGTTTGTAGTTATATCACGCAATACCGTTTCTTGATCGCGTTCTTCCAAAGAAGCAGATGTTTTTAATGCCGGTAATTTAACACGAATTATAACTTCATCATCAGATATTTGTTGAACAATAGCACCAGGCATTAAAGTTGCACCATATTCATAAAAATCATTTAACGTTCCAAAATCACGTGATAAATTTACAGATACATATTCATTATCACATTTTGCCAACGTTTGGTTCCATCCAGGTATTGGCTGCATAACAAAAGCAATTGCTTTATAACACAAATTTGCACGTTCATAAACATCTGGTAAATTATCATACGGATATTCAATTTTTTGTTGAATTTCTTCTTCTGCTAACTTTTTATCAATAATTTCCTGTTTCTTTAATTCAATTTGACGATGATATTGCGCCGCCAATTCAGTATTCAAATTAGGTTTAGAATTATTATTATCAATTGGATGATTTAAAACATAAATTCCAAAAACAATAAACAAAACAGCAATTAAAATTGATGGTATTACAGATTTCACAACATTTATCGGGTGTAATCTTGCAAAATTACCATTAGTTATTAAATC
>JAGHTM010000134.1 GCA_018065345.1 Candidatus Enterousia merdequi
TTAAGTGCTATGGTCTTTGCAGATGCTCGTCCTTTACAATTTGACGTAACCGGACGCATTGTTATACCCGAAGATTTATTAAAGCACGCAAACATTAAAGAATCTGCTCTTTTTGTAGGTCGTGGAAACAGTTTTCAGATTTGGAACCCATCTGATTTTGCGACCATACAAGACACATCTTTGAACAATCTTAAAAAAATTCGTCCAACATTAAAAATCGTTAAATAATCTCTCTTTTTATGCTTGTAAAAAACCTATATTCATGATAAAATAGCAGAATAAGGAAGGATGTCACACATGAAAAGATTTATTGCAGTTTTAAGTAGTTTGCTTGTTTTGCCTGCTTTTGCAGAGGTTGCACCAGCATATTATGATGAAATCATTGAATACAATGATGACATGATTGACGACGAAGAAATCGTTGTTGAAGAAACGCAAGCACCAGCGAAAAGCACACAAAAACAAAATATAATAAATCGTTCTACATCTGCATCGCGCGCTGTATCTTCTGCAACAGCATCTGCTTCAACACGTTCAAATACATCTTCTCGTGCAGTTGCAACATCTCCACGTTCTACAACAGGAACAACACGCGCTACTGTATCACGCGCTGCAAAACCAAACACTGTTGTATCAAGAACACCAACAACCCGTACATCTGTGACATCTCGCAGCACACGTGGCACAAAACCTGTGACAGCACGCGTTGGAACAAGTAATAATTCTGTGATGACTGGCAACAGATCTTTGACTAATGCAAGCCAGTCAACATTGACTGATTCTGGCGCATCATTGTATAATGCAAACACTGCCCGCATTGGTATTGCAAATCGTCGCACAACTGCACGCTTATCCACGATTGGGGCAACAAACACAACCCCTGTTGTGACAGAAGAAGACATATCTGAAACAACTAAAAATTTGACTGCAATTGCTGAATTAACAGATTATTGCAAAGCACAATATGCTGCATGTATGGATAATTACTGTAATGTTTTAGATGACAATCAGGGTAGATGTTCTTGCTCAAAAAACATAAAAAATTATGCAAAAACAGAAGCAGCTTTGGCAGAAGCTACTGAAAAATACCAAGAAGCAATTCAAAAAATTAAATACATTGGTTTAACAGCCCAACAAATAGAAGCTTTGTTCACAGAAACAGAAGCAGAACTTTCAATGAAAAGTACTTCTGATAATTCTCGTTTAAAAACAAGTTTAGACACTATCAAGAAAGGCGTTATCGATATTTCGACACCTTCTGCAAGTTCTTTTGAAACAGCGGGCAACATTTCTTTGGATACGAGCGGGCTTTTAGACATTGATTTTACTGGTGGTTTTGATTTGAATTCTTTCATTGGCGGAATGACAGGAAGTACTTCCACTGTATCAAATCAACGTGGTGAACAATTATTCAAAACAGCGACAGGTCGTTGTAAGGCTGCTGTGTTAAATTCTTGCACAGCCCAAGGAATTGATGCAAACGTCATTGTAAATTCTTATGATTTAGAAATAGATAAACATTGTGTTGCATACGAACGCAGTTTGAATGAGGCAAATTCTGAAATGCGTGCAAATATTACAAATGCAACAACAGTTTTACAACAAGCACGTTTAAAGTTGACACTAAACAGAAACACTTATGATTTCCGTGGATGTGTGGCTGCAATTGATGCTTGTATGCAAGACGAATACGTTTGTGGTCAAGATTATGAATTATGTTTAGACCCAAGTGGAAAATATTTGGCTAACGGTGAAATTGTAAAAGGTGGCGCACCAGGTGTATCTGGTGGACAAAACATAAACGAAAACCAAAAAACAAAAAATACATCAGATGACGACAACAACATGGATAACTGGTTAAGTAGTGGTATGTATAATTTGTATGCTACATGGAATTATGACGACGGCAAAAAAAAGAATGCTTGGGGTGCTGGTAAAAACGAAGACCTTGGTGGATATATTGATACAGCATTAACAGATTGGGAAAAGGATTATACCAATGAAAAAACCAATACAACAAATATGGCAACTTATTTACTACAAAAAATTGGTTACATAGATACAAAAGACAACGATAAAGTTCATGGTATGTGCGCATCTGTTATGAAACAATGCCAAGATTATACATTTGATACAAAAAAAACTAATAAAAAATATTTGCCATCAAATGAAGTTATTCGCCAATATTTAACTGCTACTTTATCAAAAATCAAAGTTCAACAAGATACAATATTGGCAGACTATGCAGAAGATTGCCGTAACGATGTCCAATCTTGTTTATCAACAAATGGATACGATGAATCAAACACTGGTTCTACAGCATCAAAAACCGCTGTTAATTCATGTTCTGCAGAAATTACAACATGTATGTCTGTTGGTGGATA
>JAGHTM010000074.1 GCA_018065345.1 Candidatus Enterousia merdequi
ACTGGGGCAATATAGACATCCGGTTCATTAAATGTATCGCCATAGCGATTGTTAAACCGCTGAGCCAAATCACGCGTCAATTCTACATGCTGTTGTTGGTCCAAACCTACCGGCACTATATCTGTGTTATACAACAATATGTCTGCGGACATCAATGGTGGATACACAAACAATCCCGTATCAATGCCATTTTTACCCACTGATTGCGACTTTAGTTTAAACTGGGTCATGCGTGACAATTCGCCCATATGCGTTTGAAATGTCATTATGAAGCCCATAATACCATGTTCCAACACATCACTTTGACGAAACACAATTGTTTGTTCTGGGTCAATGCCACATGCCAAATACATGGCGATGCAGTTATTGACCGCTTCGCGCAATTCGACTGGGTCGCGTGGGCAGGTTATCGCATGCAAATCCGCAACAAAGATATAACTCTTGTACTGATTCTGACGCGTCACAAAATTCTTAATTGCCCCCAAATAGTTGCCTAATGTCAAATTTCCACTTGGACGCACACCGGTTAACATAACCTTTTGTTCATTGTTTTTCATAATAAAAATCCTTTGTTTAATGATTAAACTAAATTAAGTTGAAAAAATATAATAGGTGTGAAGAATACTGGCTGCGACTACAGCCACCAAGTGAAAGAACAAAATGCAATTTGTGTTTTCATGTTTATAATTATAGTGTGTTTAATTTGAAAAGTCAATAACCTGACTATTGACTATCGGAAAATAGGCAGTGTATAGAAACAGGTGTTTTTTGGTGTAAAAATGTGGTTTTCTTGGTCTATACCAAAGTCAATGCATGAAAAATCCCGCAGAAGTGCGGGCTTTTTATGTAGGATACCGTATATCCCAGAATACTGGCGGAGCCGAAGGGATTCGAACCCTTGATACCCTTGCGAGTATACCACATTTCCAATGTGGCGCACTAGACCAACTATGCGACAGCTCCAGATTATATTTCTTTATTCTTCGTCTTCTGATGCGTCTGGTGTGTCGTCTTCGGCAACTTCTTCAGAATCATCAGTCAAAGAATTTTCTAATTCTGCATCAATTTCACTTAATACAGGGTCTTCAGATGTGATTTCCAAAGATGTATCTTCATCAATTGCAGCAGGTGTTTCTTTATAAGATTCAACAAATTCATGACGAACATCTGCAACGTTCAATTTACCACTTGCGATTTCACGTAATGCGACAACAGTCAATTTATCATCTGTTTTTTCTACTACTGGTTCTGCGCCACCGTTCAAGTCACGAACGCGTTGTGAAGCCAACATTCCCAATTCATAGCGGCTTTCTACAAAAGGTAAAGTATCAGAATTTGTTACACGTGCCATTTTAAATCCTTTGTTGAAATCATTTTTGTCAGCGTCTATAATGCATTAAGATATCGTAAAAATCAAGAAGAAAATACAAAAATGAATATAAAAACATTGTCTTTTGGTTGCCGTTTGAATGCTGTGGAATGTGAAAAGATTTCAAAAATGCTGTCAAATGTCATAGATACGGCAATTGTGGTCAATACTTGTGCTGTGACAGGCGAAGCAGAACGTCAATCTGCGCAAACTGTTCGCAAATTATCACGTGAAAACCCAAATGCAGTTATTTTTGTGACTGGTTGTGGTGCAACACGAAACAAGGATTTGTTTGCTAAAATACCGCATGCGTTTGTTGTCGATAATAAAGACAAATTGAATTTAGAGGTATATAAAAACGTACTTAAAACCGCAGATTTTAATGTTGCTTGCTCTAAAATAGATGTTTTCAAAGATAATGAATCAAAACTGTCTAAAAAGTTTATCCAAGTTCAAAATGGCTGTAATCATGATTGTACTTATTGTGTGACACGATTATTGCGTGGACCTAATTTTGCTTTCCCTTATGAAGAGATTTTACAATATGCCAAAGATGCGATAAAACAAGGTTATTATGAAATCGTTTTAACTGGTGTTGATACAGCGTCTTATGTGAAAGTCATAGATAACAAACCGTTTTTATTGGCGGACGTTTGTAGAAATTTACTGCAAGACGTTCCAGAAATAAAACATTTGCGTTTGTCTTCCATAGATCCTGCTTCACCAGAAGTTCCAAAGATTATAGATTTAATGAAATCAGACAACCGTTTTATGCCACATTTACATTTGTCGATGCAGTCAGGAAGTGATGAGATATTAAAATCTATGCATCGTCGTCATAATGCTGATATGTTGCGACAAATAATTAAGTATGCAAATACAGATTTTCAAACGACTTTCAGTGCGGATATTATTTGTGGTTTCCCTGGGGAAACAGAGGAATTATTTAATGAAACTGCCGATTTAATTCGTGAATTAGGCTTGATACATGTTCATGCTTTTCCGTATTCTAAACGTCCAGATACAGTTGCTGCGACTATGCCAAACCAAGTTGACAAGGCAATATCTAAAAAACGTGTGAAAATTATATCAAATCTGGCAAATGAAAATAGGGCACATTTTATGAAAACGCAAATCGGAAAAACTGTGTCTGTGTTGGTTGAAGAAAATAATATTGGACGCACCCCTGATGATATAGATATAAAAATAAACGGTGAAAAAATCGAAAATAAAACAATATGTAATGTCAAAATAACAGGCATAGACGGGAATGTTTTTGTTGGTGTGTTGGTTTAATTTTATGCGTTGCTTCCAGCAACAAAACCACTTGAAAAAGCCCATTGAAGATTATAACCACCTAAATCACCAGCGATGTCCAAAACTTCGCCAGCAAAGAATAGACCAGGGCAAAGTTGCGATTCCATTGTTTTAGATGATATTTTATCTGTTGAAACACCCCCAACTGTCACTTCTGCACTTTGCATACCGACAGGTTTGATATTTGTGACTTCGAATTTATTTATTTTGTCTGCGATTTTTAATAAATCACTGTCTTTGTAGTCAGCAATATTTTTTGTGCTGTCTGATACGATAAATTGAGCAAATTTAGATGGAACAAAGTTAGACAATATTGTAGATGCTTTCTTTTTGCCATCGGTCTTTTTAGCGTTTTTTAATTGTTCAAAAATATTAGTTTTTGGTGCAAAATTTATGATGATTTTATCGTTTGCGATTAAACTGGTACGATATGCCGCAGGTCCACCAATTCCAAAATGAGTAAATAATAAATCGTCTTTGATTTTATGTTTGTCTGCGATTATTTCAACAGGCAAAGAAATTCCAGATAATTCAGCATTAAAACAATTAGTTTTTATTGCGCAAAGCCCAGGTTTTACAGGGATTATTTTATGTCCAAATTGTTTAGCAATCATATGGCCAATATTTGAAACCCCAAGATGCGCATAAGACAACCCACCAGTTGCAACAATTAAAGATTTAGATTGAAAGATTTTATTATTTGTTTGAACAGTAAAAATATCGTTATTTTTTTGAATGCTTATTACATTCGCGTTAAATATAATTTCTGAATCTTTTATATCTTGTATCAAAGCGGTTATAATATTTTCAGCACCATTTTTACAGAAAAAACGTCCAGGTTCTTTTTCAATATAATCTATATTATGTTGTTTAACCCAATTCAGCGTATCAAAAGGTGTAAATTGATTTAATGCTGATAAAACAAAGCGTGGGTTTTCGCCGAAATAGTGTAAAGAATCTGCGTGAGTGTTTGTAAAATTACAATTGCCACCACCGGAAATTGCGACCTTGCGCGCAGGGGTTTCGCCCATATCAAGAACAACAACACTTTTCTTGCGAATGTGTAGTTGTGTGGCTGCTTTTAATCCAGCAGCCCCAGCACCAATAATAATAGCATCATATATTTTCATGTTATTTATATTATCATAATTATATACAAAAATGAATTATCTTTGATGATGTTTAAGATATTCTATTTGTGCTTTTGTGTCACACAGTTTTAATACAGTTGGTATGCTTTCGTATTTTGTAATGATTTCGCGAATTTCATTTTGCTGTGGTTTTGTAGTGTTTTTAAGTATTGGAATATAAAAATTAGGCAAATCAATATACTGGGTTTCTGAACGATGTTGTGGTGTTTTGATATCAACAGAATCTTGATTATGTTTTGTTTCTTTTGAATATGTGGATTCTAGTAATGGCTTTATTGAAGAGTATGACTTGGTGGCCAATGTTTTAGTATAAGATAATGTGCCAGAATTATTTTCTGTATTTATAAAATCTGATAAATATGTATCGTTATATTTGTATGCTTGTTTGATAATGTTGTCTGGTGATTTAATCATAGTTTTTTGCATTGTAAATGGAGAAAAATTAGAAACCCAGACATTCAAATTATAATCTGCCAGCATTTCTTTGATAATAATATCATATGTTTTTTGGACAGTATTTTTATTGCCGGCAACATCTGTGATATTTATAGATTCAAGTGTGTGTTTTATTTTTTCAGATGCAACAATATTCCATAAAACGCGTTTTCTGTCGTTTTTATCCATTTGTGATAAATCATCATAGTTTTCAATGATTTTATTAAATACCGGTTCCCAAACATTGTCCAATGTTCGTATTCCAAACATTTGTTCTAAAATAAGTATTTTTGAATCGTATAAATCTATGTCTTTGTCCAGAAAAGAAGCAAATTTTATTCCACCAATATATAACATTTTATTTCTTAATTGGTTATAATGAGAAGGTTTTGTTGCAAAGAATTTATTTGTGTGAAAATGTCGCAAAACCATATCTTCATGGGTTCCTTTATATGCCTTGAAATATTTTGTCATCCAGTCTGTTACAGAACCGTCAATCAATAATTTACATTCATTGTCGCTTATGCTGTCCATATTCGGTTTGATTTTACCGGCTTTGATATCATCAACATAAAATTTCAAACAAGTGTGTGCGTATGTGTTTAATACAGAATCTGGATTGTTTGAACATAAATATTCATATCTTGCTGTTAATGCAGCGCAGATATTCGCAGATATTTCATCCCAAGCACATAATTTGAAATATTCGTATGGTGTCATATTAGTATTTGCTGAATGTTTATATTTATAATTATGATGATGCCAAATTTCATGTGCAAAGAAAGGCAATCTCATCTGGTATTTATTATCATTATCTACATAATTTCTAACGATTTGATTTTTTGTGTAATACATTACAGCCTTTGGGGTTGTTTGAAGAGTATCTGTTTTATAAGGGATAGTTTCTGTTATGTGTGTTGTGTCAAGCGATGGATTTGATTCTGGTTGATGTTTACCGTTAAAATGTATGCCAGACACCAAGCCAAAAGAGGCAATCCAAAACAGTTTTAATAAAAATTCTTTGCCAAATGATTTCATATATAAAATTATAGTATAAAAAATATTTTTGTCAACATTTGTTCTGAAATCAAAAATAATTGTATCTTGCGCTTTTTTATCACTTTTTTTTGTGATATAATATATGGGTGAAAAGGGAGAATAAAGAAATGTTCAAACACGCTGAAACCCGCGGAACTTTACACACACACACACACACACAC
>JAGHTM010000114.1 GCA_018065345.1 Candidatus Enterousia merdequi
TTACGTGCTAAAATTTCTGTAGCCGTCATTTCTTTATCTGACAACATACCCAATCTATCTGCTAACAGAGTATGTCTTATTCTATCACGTAAATCTTGTAATATTATTTGTGACACATCAAAATCAGCACCACTTGATAAAGGTGTTAAACCAGAACTTCCTACCGCTTTTGGTATAATAGCCCTAGGAGTTAAATTTATATTCGATAAGTTTATAACCCCATCATCATCAGCTTGCCAAATTCCACTTACAGCAATAGTTGCGTTCTTCAACACTAATTCAACAACTTTGTTTGCTGTTTTTATATCTGGCAAAGCACGTAATACTGGCCCACGACCATATAATTCACCACTGATTAAAGACCAACGGAATATAATGTATGGATTAGTTTCAAAAGTTCCACGAGCAACAATATTATTTTCAATATCCCCACCAATATCAAGCCATGCTGTAAAATCTTGACCAACCAAAGATTGAACCAATCTTATTGGTGTTTCTGGATTATCTTTAAGCATATTTTTAACATTGCTTGGTAATGTCACATTTGGATATTTTTCGACAATTTCACTCACAGGTAATGAAGTCGTATGAAAAATTGCACCAGGCAATATCGCGATATCTTTCATTGGAATTGCAGTGAAAGAAAAAGCCGAATCTGCACCTATTGGATTTTCAGCCATAAATAAACACGCTGTTCCAAGCACGACTAAATCTATGTAGCATTGATGTATAGTTGTATAAAAATTTGAATCATTCAAATGTGCACGCAACATACTTGTTGCAGATTCTGCATCTGGTGATAATTCGCTTTCACGTACTAAATTTATCCATAAAGATTCTGGTGGTGTCAACAACGAATACATAGATGCAGCAAGATTATCAACTGCATCTGCTGCAGTTGCATCAAACAATGTCGCACTATCGTTATCATCAGTTGGAACAGTATAACGCATCGCCGTTTTCCAACGGGACAACCAAACTTCTCTTTCATCTAATGCACGTTTGTATAATTGAATAAGATTTTTTTGCATTTATATTTCCTTTTTGTTTGTTAAATTGTAAATTCTGTGTTTGCAGTAATAAGTTTTTGATGACTATTTATTGGATGAACACTACAAGGTGTCATAGATAAAGCACCAGCAATTGCATCTAAACCGTCATCGTGTTCAACAGAACCAATCGGAGACCAAGCCAACATTTCAGATAACAACATTGTTTGTTTAATTTTGTTATGCATATAAAGGCGACCTGAAGCCAACATCGGTTCCAAAGAATTCAAAATCCTTGTTTCTTTTTTTGTATGATTTGAAATTGGTAAAATATTTATATGAAGTTGTTTATCTTGTGCTATTTTACGTAAAATTTCTGGCAAAGCATTCCCTATGCCATTTGTCTCTATACCTATTCTGGTAAGTTTATATTTTTGCATAAAACTTAAAACATTTTCACATTGTGTAGCAAGCGGATGTATATCTTCATCAGAAACAACCATATACAAAATATCATGAATAAAAGCTGTGTTATTTTTATCATCTTTATAAACCAAAACACATACACTTCCATCTGAATTTTTATGTCCAGAAGAAGGGTCCCAATAACAACAAACTCCTGTTATAATATTTTGTCCAATATGAACAGTTTGCCAATCAAAATCATTTTCATAAAAATGAAGCGCCCCAGGATCAAGACGAACACGTTCATCAGACACATATTCCAACATCATTTGTGCTGAAAAATGTCTTGGGCCAACAATAGTCTCTAAATCATGAATTTTCTCCAGCGGGAACATCTCTGGCCACGCCGGATTTCCCGCATCATCCACAATTGGTATTTTCAAATATTTATAACCTTGTAAAAAAGGTATTGAATTATTAAAATTTTCGTTTAATCTAATAGACATGGACTTTACTCCGAAGACTTTACCTACGAATTTAGAAGCCGAACAAGCGGTTCTTGCTGCGGCACTGATGAACAACCGTGCTTTGGAATCTATTTCTGATTTTCTTTTACCAGAACATTTTTCTCATCCTGCACACCAAGAAATTTATAAATTGGCTTTACGTCAATTTTCCGTGGGTATTCCATTTGATATAATCACAATTAAAACATACCTTGAACAACAGGGTATTTTGGAAAACGTTGGTGGTATCGAATATTTATCTAAATTAGCATCTGCTGGCTCAACCGTTGTAAATGTTGAACATTATGGCCGCATAGTTTTTGATAATGCAAGACGTCGTGATTTGATAAATCTTGGTCAAAAAATTATTGATAATGCTTATACCGAAGATTTAGACCAAGATGTAAATACTCAAATAGAAACAGCCGAACAAAAATTATTTAATTTGGCATCTTCTGGACAAACAGAACGTAACTCTGCAACATTGGCCGATGCATTAAAACTGGCATTAACAGAAGCAGAAAACGCATATAAGGCAGAAGGAAAACTATCTGGTTTGACAACTGGCCTAGACGATTTAGATAAAGCGATAAGTGGTCTTCATCGTTCTGATTTAATCATAATTGCAGGACGTCCAGCTATGGGTAAAACTACATTGGCTATGAACATCGCTTTCAATGCTGCAAATGCTATATTAAATGGACGCGCAAATAATAATTGCAAAGGCGCAGTCGCATTCTTCAGTTTGGAAATGTCGCAATCTCAATTGGCCGCACGTGTATTATCTTCTCAATCAAAAATACCTGCATCACGTATGCGTGAAGGAAGTTTATCTGACGAAGAATTTACAAAAATGTCACAATATGCAGATGCTTTATCCAAAGTACCATTGGTTATTGATGACACTGCAGATATGTCTGTTCCTGCAATCAAAACACGCGCTCGCAGAATATCACGTCAATTTGGTGGCATCTCTTTAATTGTTATTGACTATTTACAGTTGATGACTTCACCTGGTGGGAAACATAATGACAATCGTGTTCAAGAATTATCTGAAATCACTCGTGGTTTGAAAATATTAGCGAAAGATTTAGATGTCCCTGTGATTGCACTTTCTCAGTTATCACGTAAAGTTGAAGATCGTGATGATAAAAGACCTGTATTATCAGACTTACGTGAATCTGGTTCTATTGAACAAGATGCTGATATTGTTATGTTCACCTATCGTGAAGAATATTATTTGAATGACCGTTCTCCAGACAAACGCTTATCCGGTTTAACATCTGAAACAGTACAACAAAATTGGCAAAAACGTTTAGACGCATCAAGAAACAAAGGCGACGTTATAATTGCCAAGAATCGTCATGGAAAGATAGAAACAGTTCACCTTAGCTTTAATGGTGACTATTCATTATTTGATAACTTGGTTCAATTCCCACAACAACAAATGAATAATGATTTTGATATAAATATGACTGCCAGCTCTGATACCAACACACAAAACGTTGTTGATATAAACGATATTCCTGACGATATTATATAAATTTCTCTTGATAAAAAAGAAAATATTGACTAATATTTTGTCAAGATATAACTTTCTAAGGAGTTTTCGATGGCACAAGAAGAAATCATTTTTCCTAATAATATCCGCAACATTCGTGCTGCTAAGGGTTTGAAGATGACAGAATTGGCTAAACGCGCCAACTTATCATTGTCTGCTGTTTCCAAGATAGAAAAAGGTGTCCGTCGCTTAAATCAAAAACAACTTCTTAATGTTTGCTCAATATTGGGATGCAAATTATCTGATATATTTATTCATGAAACAGATGCTGTTGCTCAAAATTGGCAAAAGGAAATCAAACGTCGTTTAACAGATAACGAAGACAGTGGTCTTAAAATTTTTGGTAGTGGGTTACGCAAAATCCGTCAACTGTCCGAAAAAACTATTGCAGAGGCTGCAAAATCTGCAAAGATGACATTATCTGTTTATCATAAAATTGAAGTTGGCCAACGTGAAGTTTACGAAAATGAAATTGACGTTTTGGCAAAATCATTTGGATATACTGCTAATCAATTATTTGATGAAATTGCAAAGCTTTACAATGCCGGCGAATTAACAAAGCAAATCAACAAAGTTAAAGAACGTGTTAAATCTGTTTTGGAACCAGAAAATCCAACTTCTGGTTTGGAACATGGTGGTTTGTATGGTGCTCAATTATATGATAACGCACGCAAAAAACTAGTTCCTGTATTTGGTACACCAAATGGCAAATCAATCAAATTGAAAAAATCTGATGAAACAATGATTGTTGCACCAACAACACTTGAAGACAAAAATGGCATTTATGCTGTCATACCAAATTCAAAACGTCTTGGTGGTTTTATTCCAGAATCTTCATATGTTTTTGCAGATGCTAATGCTAAACCATCTGTTGGTGATTTGGCTGTTTGTATAAATGCGGATTTTTCCAAATTAAATTCTGAAGAAACTGTGGAAGCACAAATTGTCGTCGTTCGTAAAGATAGCAACGGAAAAATGTACGGTCACATTTCTAATCCAGATGAAAAAGTTTCTGGCAAAACAATGCACAAAATTATTATGGTTGTTATGCAGTAAAATAAATATTCAGGAGAGAGAATATCATGCCACAACAAGCACATATTATTGCACAAAGATTGTTGAATCTTTATCGTCAAGAACATGTTATTGACGGTGGTTGGTCTGCTGTAAATTCTGTTTTTATTCAAGAATCTAATGATCCAAATGTTATTTCAGAATTAGAAGCATTACCAACTGGTTCAAAACTGATAGCGCATATAAATAATTTACGCAGTGGTAAAACACCTATGGATTCCATAGATAAAGATTTATTGCCATATGGTGGTATGATGTCTAACCAAAATACTGTTGTGTCTTTGTCAGAAAATGAAAAAGCCCAACTTGAATCTGCATTAAACAATTTTGTTCCTGACCCAGAACACTTAAATGCTATAAAACAAATGCCTGTGGTTAAAAAATTTGGAAACGATTGGATAGAAGATGTACAATCTGCCATATCTTCAATTCCAGGTATGACAGCAAAATGGAAAACCGTTGTTCAAACAGACAAGGCATACCGTATCTGGGATTCTGCAAAAAGATTATTATCTGAAACTTTGACGGAACGTCATCGTGCCCAAATCCAAGCAGATATGCCAGAATATGAAACATATTTACCTATGTTTGGTGATGCTGGTAATGAAGCATTGGCAAAATTACGTACATTTATGTCATCCATGCAATAATTATTCTGTTTGATATATTGTATTTTGTGTATGTGGTGTTCCAATATAAATCATTGTCCCGTGTGGTGACAAAATAAAATCTAATTCACGCAATCTTTCACGTAAATTGATTCGTTTTTGTTGAGTATTACAAGTATTTGGAACTTCAACATCATCGCATATAATCAAATCAGAACGCAATCCAGTAATATTTCCAGACACACCTTGGCAAATAACGGAAGGTTCACGTATTCCCACTGGTCTTTTAATTGTAATTTTATGTGTTCCCCACTCTTTTTTTACATCTGGCAAAACATCTGTGCAAAAAGGATGATTTTCTAAAATATTTTTTATATGTGACACCATCCTTGATGCCAAACCGGATTCTGCTGATAATATCAATATTCGTGTTTCTGGTTTATGATATAAAACACAGGCCGCAAAAACACCAACTACCGTAGATTTTCCAGAATGTCGAAAAGCATTTAATAACCCTCTATGTGGTTCTTCATTGAAAACACTTACCAAAAAGCGCATTATTTTTTCATGATGGTCTGGTGTTTTCAATCCCAAAACTTTATTCCATTCATGTAAAAAGTTAAGGGCTTCAATATCTGTCATTATCTATCCTGCTATATCATCAATTTTTGAAAGCCAATTTTTGATAATATTCGGTTTTTTAACTTTTGTTTTTCTGATTTTTTCTAAATTATTTTTGTATTTTTCATCGTATGGTTGTGATGTTTCATCACGCAAACGCTTTAATACCGCTTTTTCCGAAAAATTATTTCCCGAAGTTCCCGCCGCACCATATTTTGCACGTTGTTCAGATAAAACTTTTTTGATTAAATTAGTTTTATTTTTTTCATCCTCCGCCATCTGTGCTAATATTTTTTGGCGTTCTGTTTTTGCAGTTTTTTTATCATCTTTATAATCTAAAATTTTATTTACATCACTAACTAATTGTCCCATTTCAAAATCCTTTTTTTATATTGAATAACAACCTTCTACTGTCACAGATAATATTGTTATTGGTAATTGTTCACTGGTTGATACAGCCCACAAAGGCACCATTGTATCAAATTGAAAGCCAAGCAAATTTATAGAAACATCTCCACTATATCCAATATGTCCTGCCTCATAAACATCATTTGGTAATTCAATGCGTTTTCCATTTACAAAACAAGTTTTAGTATTTTTTAATCGTAAATTTATCTTTCGCGCACGTATTTTCTTTGGTGCATGCCCGTTGACTATCATTGGCAAAGCAGAAACAGTGCAAGAAAAATGATATATTTCCGAATCACACAAACAGTTATTATCAAATTTTTCTAAATAATTTTGATTTTGCCTATTTACTATGACATAAGTATTACTATCTATGACACAAACATATTTGAATAAACCATCTGTTTTATATGTTCCCCAAGCAGATATTTCTGTATTTGAATATTTATTCAATACAGCCATATTTCCATTTTGCATAACTACATATAATCTGTGTAATGATTGGTTATACGCTATACTAACCGGCTCTGACATAAGATGTTTAGAATACAGACATAAATCTACGGCATTATATGTTTGATTTAACATATCCATATCTAATTCACGAATATCTTTACACGATTTAGATATAAAAACAGTTCTGCCTTCTATTTGTTGTGGCGGTAAATATCTTGTTATAACGCTTCCCACAGAAGTATGCTGTTTTATATTTACGTTTTCTGGTGTCAAAGGCGAATTAGAAATCGCCCATTCTCCAACAGATGTTAAAATCTGTAAATTATCACTACTGATAAGAGTTGATATTTGATGATGTTGTGCTGATAACAAAGTTAAATAAATAGCCTCATCATCTAAACCAGTTCCTGTATCAAAATTATTATACATCCCTGTTTTTGACATCCATACACTATTTGGCATAGAATAAGTTCCAGCAAAAACAAGCCTGTTTTGATGAAAAGATACACAACAAGGCCACCCACGAGCATTACTAAAAGCAACTTCTGACCAATCATAAATTGCTTCTCCTGGTAATGTAAAAGCACCATTAGTACGTGCAGTTGCAACACGAGCATCTTGGAATGATTCTATAACCCACTGCCTGTTATCTACAATTAAACGCACACCAATCCATTTATTAGACCACATATCTGCACTTGTTGTAAAAGTTGCATGATTGTTATCTATATCGCTTGCAGAAATCGTAATTGAAATATCATCCGTATCTTCAAATCTTGTAAAAGGCATATTTACACTCATATTTTGATTCGTATAAAAATCAAATCTTAATATATGGAAACCTGTATTATCTTTTACAAACTTATATGGTTGATAATCTGGATGCACAAAAAACATATTATTAAATCTTTGTGCATATTGTAATTTACTTAAATCAGTATCTGCCCAAGGCGCAATTACACTTGCTATTTTTGTATCATTACTATAAATATCTATCGATTCTTGATAGATAACCAACAAATATTTTTCTGATTCGTTTATTATAAAAGGAACTAGAATTGAATTATCTGGTATTGATTTGACTTTAAGCAAACCATCTCTGCGTTTTAATCCACCAGATTGCAATACATCCATATTTTCAAGTTTTGAAACACCATGAATATTATTGATAGCATAAAAATCTGGCGAAATTTCACCACAAGAAAAAATATTTTGTGTATAAAGAAAATCTCCCATGATGAATCCTTTTGGTTAAAATCTTGAAGTTATTAAAGAAAAATTATCTATATTTGATTTACTTGTCGATATTGTGCTGTCTATAAACTTTGCAGATTGATATTCTGATTCGTACAAAGCATTTAACATTTTGAATACATTAGAATCTCCAATCAAAGGAATACAAAATTCAACTGCCAATTTAGTTGCAACTATAGAAGCAAAATAATTTGGAAAACTTTCAACATTTGTTTTTACAATTGCAGATATTTCTATTGTATTTCCAGACGTGATTATTTTATCGCCTATAATTTGGCCAGAACATTTTAAGACACGCAAAACATTACGTGGAATAATAAAATCTCCATTTGTATTTCTGGTTAAAACTAAATTCTTGGTAGCAAACCGCCACGGAAATATCGCTAGCAACGAATCAACTGTTGAATCAAACAAACTTCTAGCAAGTTGTGCTGCCACAGAATCTTCATGCCATGATTGTATAGGTTTTTCACCTAACTTTAATAAAGCCATTGAACATAAATCTATTTTTGTAAACATATTTACACCTATGAATAAAAAAACGGGTCTGCTACCAGACCCGTTATATTAAAGAAACATTATTAAGATAATGCGCCAACAGTGATAACACCTTCTGCAATAGTAACAACTTTTATAGAAGATGCATCTGACCCGTTAATCAAAATAATATCGCCAGTGTTCATCAAAGTTTTAACATTAGAAAAATAACCAGAAGCGGTTATAGTTGCCAATGTTACATTTTCTTTGTAATGCCACAAAGTAAATCCGTTTGCATATGCAATTACAGATAAATTTTTATTTTGAAATGCCATCGTGTATTCCTTTTAGTTATATGTTATGCAGCAGTATCATCACATTTAATGCGAACAATACCTTCATTATCAATCAACACAGCACCTTGAGACATACTGTTACTTATAAAGTGAGCAGCACGTTCACCATGCCATGTAATATCTGTTTTAACTTCTTGACCACAAGCGTGACCGATACTTGAAGCATGATAGATAAAGCAATCGCGTTCATCTGTATTTGCCAAAGGTAAAGAATTACACAAAATCCAATTTACCCCTAACCATTTTCTTGATTCACAACCATCAATCAAAGGTGTTGCATTACCAACATAATCAGCAGAAACAAATTCGCTTATTCCCAATAATTCATTCCATTGGTGAACACCAATAATAGCAAATCTACGACCGTCATCTGGCACATCGTTTTCGTTTAACTTTGCTATTGCTTCCATAATCAAAGTTTTTGTTAATCCAGTTGTATAATCACCAACATTTTGTGTTGCATTGCTCATAGCATTGATAATCAATTCATCTGTTTTACGTCCCAAAGCATAAGCACCAGCAGATGCAACTACACGACGTTCATCAACATTGGTTTTTAATTCATCCAATGCATCAATCCAATCGCCAGCATAATAATCCTGTAAAGCACATTCCACAGGAGTATGATTCAAATTCATCACTGGCACAATACCGTGACGAGATTTTGTACTTGCGATACCTTTACCAATTTTTTGGAAAGTTGTTGAAGCGCCTACAACACCAGATTTACTGCGAATTGTAGAACGCAATTTTGTGCCCATTTGTTGATAAGCCAAATGAACATCTGCTTCAAATTGTTTTATAAACACTTGATCTACAGACATAGACATAAGAAATCCTTTTTGTTTAAGTTAAAAAAATGCCTTTTGAACAAGGCACGACAATAATTTTGATAAATGGTTATGCAAAAATATGCGCCATTAAAACAAAATAAAATACTGGTCCACAAAATGGATTACCCAATAAATAATCCAGTCAGACATAAAAAATCTGACTGGAAAATTTATCAAAAAATCCCCAAAATCAAACGATTTTGGGGAAATAAAAACCATGCGAAACACGCATGAATTTATTATTTTTTCTTTACTACTTTTTTAGCAGCTGGTTTTTTTGCAGGAGCTTTTTTTGCAACTACTTTTTTTGCAGCTGGTTTTTTTGCAGCTACTTTTTTAACTGCTACTTTTTTTGCAGGTGCTTTTTTTGCAACTGGTTTTTTTGCAGCTGGTTTTTTAACTGCTACTTTTTTTGCAGGTGCTTTTTTTGCAGCTGGTTTTGCAGCAGCTTTTGCACATCCACATTTTTTTGTACCAAAGAACATAATTCTCTCCTTTTAAGTTTTTGGATAGAACAAAATTATTTTGTTCTTGATATATATTTTATCTTAAACAAAACAAATAGTAAAGAATAAAAATTATTTTGAATATAATTTTTTAAAACCGTTTTCAATTTTACGAACATATTCTTCATCATGATCACGCCAATATTTTGGATCACGCATCATATTTCTTAAATCATTATCAGATAAATTTTCTGAAACATTTTTATCTGTTAAAACATCTGGTTCTAATGTTTGCATCATTTTATACACGCCTTGGATTCCCTGGGGTGTAGAGCATAACTCATCAAACGCATCTGCTGGTAAAAATCTTTCACCAAATGCATTTATTTCACGCAAAGCATTTTCCATTTTTTCTTTTGAACCGAAAAAATTTTTTAATTCATTTATTGCATTACTTTGATTTTGTAATTCAAATAAATTTTTTATTGTTGGTTGTAAAAATTCTTCTGCGATGGAATAAATTTTTTCAACTTGTTTAGAAGTTAATCCAATTTCATGAAATTGTTCACGAACCGATTCGTTATCAAACAAATCATTTATTGGATATTCAGAAGCATTATCAGGCACACCAATAGCATGATTAAATTTTTGTTTTGCTGTTTCATCTGCATCATCTTTTGGCAGAGTTACCATACCACTCATCTTTTTTTCTAATTCACAATAAGATTTAATCAGTGCAGAAGTATTTAATTCGCCATGTTCATCAAGAAATTTTTCTGGAATTTGTTCCATTATTTTTTCCTTTTGGTTGAAGATTCTTGTTTAAGAAAATAAATACCAGACAAAGTAAATATCGTTTGCAGCATTGTAAAAATATCCTCATCGCCAATAAGATACGCACCAATAGCAGACACAATACCAACACTTGATACGATATAAGTTTTTTTATCTTTTAAATAACCACCATTTATTATTTTATTCATGAATATTCCTTTTGATTTACAGATAAAACAATATGTCACCACATTCTGTGATATAACCACGCGCCATAGCCCAATCAGGTATAACATCAACATGATGAAATTTAGTTGCACCAAAAACACAATCTCGCAAATTACCATGCAACATAGTTTGAACAACACGCAAACACATCTGGAATTTTTTATCGTCTGCATTTACATTAAAATATTGATGACGTTCCGAATTTTCATCTAAACATTCAAAAATATTTTTATCACACGCAATATCTTCAAAAGATTTATCATATTTAATATGAATATTAAAAATCAAAGAAGCCATTGCTTCAACAACTTGCAAAGATTCTGCTTTTGTTTCTGCATAAACAATACGTGCGATTTTATATTGGATGATTTTTTTATCATCTGTATTAGTAATCAAATTTAATTGCATAGTTAAATCCGTTTGTTGTATTAAAAAAGCCCGCACAAAAAAGTGCAGGCAAAAAAAACAAAACAAAAATAAAAAAATCTGTCCCAATATGGACAGACCTCTTATTCTTGATACGCAATATAATATCACAAATCGCATTAAAAGTCAAGACAATTAAATACTGATTTCATCTCCATAGGTTAAAATGTATCTTGTATCACATCTTAAAACCAATGCACCATCTTCATTAAGACCTATCAATTCTGCGTCTTTGCCACGAAATTTAATTATTTTATTCAAAGCAGCAGCCATATCCATCCATCTTTCGCGCACAATGACAAAATCTGCATTACGCCATTTATCAATTTTCTTTATTAAAACACTTAAAACATCATTTACAGATACTTTTACATAATCTTGCATCTTGGTTGTTTTATATTCTTTCACAGTTGGGCAAGTTCCAATATTTATTCCAATACCAACAATTACAAAACTATTCGCGTATTCTATTAAAACACCACTTATCTTTTTACCGTCTATTAAAATATCATTAGGCCATTTGATTTGTGGTTTAATACCGAAATGAATCATAGTTTCAGCAATAGCCACAGCCACAGCATAAGATAATTTTGGGTCACGTTCGCCTATTTTATAAATGAACGAAGCATATAAATTACCATGATGCGACACCCAATTTCTTTTATACCGACCACGTCCAGAACTTTGTGCCAAAGCAGTTATCACAGTTTTATTGACTGCTTCATTTTTGGCTATTAAATCATGTGCATAATCTTGCGTACTAACGATTTTATCAAAAGATATTAATTTATACGCGTCCAATTTTATATCTTCCATCTATATTTTGAATTATATCATAACCATAAACTTTTCGCAATTGATAAACAGCATTTTCCACAGCATGCGTTGTCATATCAGGTAAAACACCAATTAAATCTTTTAATTCATGCATAGTAATATTTGGATGGTTATAAAGAACGACTATGATTTTATGCTGTAATTTAGGCAAAATGACATCACGACCGAAAACATTGCGCATAATATCACTTTGTTCAAAATATTCCAAAATTAAACTTTGCAAATCATCCACAGAAATTGGCGCATTTAATTCAATATCATCGAAATTCACATCTGCAAGATTTGGCGAATCGACAAGCGTCACACCCAGATCAGAAAAAATGTGATTCCAATATTTATCTGAAGTATAAACTTTTATGTTTTCAAGCATACTTATACAATAGCCAAAAACACAGTATTTTTCAAGATTTTATTGAATTACATAGTATGCGAGCCAATAAATTTTGTAAAATCTTCTAAATCAGCCCCAGTTGAAGCCAAAATTTTAGAAATACTGTTTGTCGAAGGCCATCTTGGTTGTCCTGCTTTGGACCAACGTTTGCTTTTATTAAAAGTCGTTGGGTCTAAACCGCTGCATCTTGCCAAGCCCGAACAAGACATATTTCTTTCATTTGCAAATTGTTCAATTGCACGCCAAATATCATCATGAGTCATAGCAATACTCTCCTATATAAGACCAGTTTCCCAATCAAACAATCTAATAATAGTTGATATTTAACATTATTTCAATCTAAAATACATTGTATGTTTTCCTAGATAAAAAACACTCTAAAAAAATATACTAAAAATTTTTTTGACAAAATACTTGACAAATCACTTTTTATGTATTACATTTCGATTCGTCAAAAGATAATTATCGTTTGACCATAGTGAGCCCAGAGTTTTCAGACTCCCTCCTACATTCTCTCTCCTCTGGACTTTGGGCTCAAACACAGTTTAGGGTGCCCATTTCTTTTTCTCCTTTCCTTCCTTTCAGGGCATCCGAAAAAAATCACCCTCGCGGGTGATTTTTTTTAGAAATCCTGAGGTCGAGGTATCCCCACTCCATACATGTCACGACGAAATGATCTATCGACCATAAACTTGTCAACACACTCAAAAACACAGTTTGACTCACATTCCACATCATCCCAATAAATCACACCCCACTCATTCATTACCCAGACAGGCAAAGAAATATTTGCAAAACTGCTACTACCACTTGCAGCATAACCACTTACTTGACACCAACAATATCCTCCAACAGTATCTGATAGATTGTCTGTTGCTGGCCGGTCTAAATACCAATCCCTATATACAAAATCTCGCTGACTAGCATATGTAGTGTTGCTACACTTTGCTTTTCCTTTCACTGTACCATAGCTAAATTCTACTTTCCATTGGTCTATCGATATATCGCTGAATGCTGGGTCTGTACACGCTTCACTCTCAATATCTGACCCCCAACAAAGTTCTTCACCTTCTACTGTTCCGTGCGCATACAAACTAATACCATTTATATTTATCTTATCTTCTAATGTTCTTAAATCAAATAATGCTTGTTTTACTTGCCAGCCAGCAAAGTTATACCCAGTTCTTCGTGGTGCGCTTGATGGTAAGGTTATACCACCATCGTATGTACATGTGTTTGTTGCAAACTGTTCATTATTATAGCCATAAAACTTTAATGTGATTGTATTCGCTGTCCATTGCGCTGATAATGTACTTGTTCCGTCTGTTGTGTTTAATGTTCCACTATCGCATGTTGCGCTTTCTGCGCCTGCCGCGATATCTGGTGCTGTTGTTTCTGCAAATGCTGGTACAATCATACTTATTGCCAATGCACTTGTTTGAAATATGTGTTTCATAATCTCTCTTCCTTTCTTATCAAACAAACAACCGCACTTGGTAAAAATCAGGCGGTTGGAGGTTCAGAACAATTTAAGTCGAAAATTGCGTGCTTATTCAATATATTCACACTCCTCCAACCATACTGTTGGAGTTTTACGTCAAATCAATTGACGCGACTTAAAAGGGTTCTGACTCCCATCAGCAAAACTCTTGCTGACAACATTATTATATCACAAAAATCGTAATAAAAAAATGATTTGGTAAAAAAATTATTTATCAAATACGGAAAATATTTCCCAATGTGCTGTTCCGACAAATTGATCAACACCAATTGCAACAGACATTTTATATCCACCATGTTGCAATATTGCACTATCTCGCATAAAAGTTGTTGGATTACACGAAACATATATTATTCGTGTCACATTTGATTTTGATAATTCTTTTGATTGTTTCTCTGCCCCAGCACGTGGCGGATCCATTATCACAACATCATATTGTTCAAGATTTTTTGCTGTCAAAGGTTTCTTGAATAAATCACGTCCTATACCGTTGCCAACTATATCAAAGCCAGTTGCATTTGTTGCAAATGTAAAGTTCCCAAGTCCACAAAATAAATCAGCAACTTTTTTTGCGCCATCAACATATTTAACAACCAAATCACGCAAAATTTGTTCTGTATCAATTGTTGGCTGTAAAAAAGCGTTTATTGGATATTTTATAATTTTATCGTTAAATTTAATTTCTGGTTCAACGTATTTACGAACAATTTTATCATTCCAAGTAAAACGAATAATTTGTGCTGGCAATTTTTCAACAGCCAATTTGAAATCATTATTAAAATACGGCACATTTGAATTGACCACAATATCAATTCCGTTTTCACATTTTGTTATCAAAACAGAACCAGAACCAACCCAAGGCAATTTCGCAATTTTTGGCAAAACTTCATTTATTTCATCAACCAGATTGATACATTTATTTATATCAACTATGTCTTTGCTATGTTTTTTATAAAAGCCAAAATGTCCATCAACAAAAGCAAAATCAGCACGACGACGAATACCAGACTTTCCCCATATTGCATTATCTGTAAAATCTATCTTTGGTAATTCCTTTAATTTATTTTCACGGTAATTATCATCTGTAAAATCGTATTTACAGCCACCACATAAATTAAAAAAAGGACACTTTTGTATCGTCATACTTTGATATTATCATAAATTCTGTCTTGATTTCAATGTGTTTTGCATCTATGATTAAACACATGAAAAAAGATTCAGATAAAAAAATTGCTTTAATCGCTGGCGCATTATCTTTGCCATTTTTAACACGTGATGCTTTGCGTAAAAATGGCTGGGAAGTTTTTGTTGTCGGCCTTAAAAATTTTTATGATTCAAAATTAAACCCTGATTTGGTTGTGCGTCTTGGCGCTGGCGGGACTGTTATCCGCGAATGTAAAAAACGTGGAATTCGTAAATTTGTCTTTGTAGGGGCTTTGGGACATGTAAATTTATCTGATATTCGACCTGACCTTTGGTCACTTTCTTTACTTTTAAGTGTTATAAAACATCAACGGGGGTATGATTCTATGGCTGTTGCTTTTAATAAAGCGTTGGAAAAACGCGGATATGAAATACTTGCTGCGCAAGACCTTGCACCAGAATTAACATTTGAAAAACCTGGAATTCAAACAAAAACAAAACCATCTAAATCAGACCTATGCGATTTAGAACGTGCTATTGAAGTTTCTCATACTATCGGAATCGAAGATATTGGTGCTTCGGTCGTTGTTGACAAGCAAGTTGTTGCAGTTGAAGCCGCCGAAGGAACTGCGCGTATGCTTGAACGCGTTGTAGAAATGCGAAAAACAAAAAAGAAATCTGGTGGTGTATTTGCTAAAATGACAAAACCTGGTCAAGATTTAAGAATAGATATACCTGCGATTGGTGTTGATACTGTACGTGCTGTATCTGCTGCAAAATTACACGGAATTATTGTCAATGCAAAAACATGTTTTGTCATAGACAAAGATGCTGTTATCAAAGAAGCGAACAAAGCAAAAATATTTATCAAGGCAATTTAAGAAATAATAAAAAACCGCCAAACGGCGGTTTTTTTTATTGTTTATAATTCAATTATTTTTGAATTTCTTTGACTGTCACTTTGAACACAACGTCTTTGCCAGCCAAATTTTCTACATAATTTGTTGGAAAAGTAATTTTAACATCACGCATTTCGCCAACTTTTGCACCAACTAATTGTTCTTCGAAACCAGGAACGAAAGTACCAGAACCTAATTTCAAAGGATAATTTTCAGCAGTTCCACCAGCAAATTGTTCTTCACCTAAAAATCCAGCAAAATCGATAATTACTGTATCACCATTTTTTGCAGTTTTTTCACACGCTGTTAATGCAGCACACATAGCCAATACCCCCATAATTTTTTTCATATTTTTTCCTTTTGTTTTTTATTTGTTATAAACACATCTGAAACCATATTCACGCATAGTATTCCCTTCGGATTCTATACGATAATCAAAGAAAGAAGTTGGACGCATAACTTCTGAAGAAGGTGTATCATAAACAATTACGATACTTTCAGCATTACGGCCACAAACTTTTTTCATTTCATAATCAGCAACACGAGCCAACACAGTTCTTGAATCTGCATCAACATCCATGCCGTCAGCATTTTGCATTAAACGCAAACGCATTTCACGAACATCCGTATCCCCAAGCAAGATTTCTACACGTACCATCGTACCTTTGTATTCTTGCCATCTGGTTTCTTTGCGTGCAGTATTCCATTTATTAGCAATACTTTCACGTTCTGCCATAGACATTGGTTTGTACGAATCGATTTGCGCAAATTCATTTTTTTCCGTCATTAAATTTGCACTTGTTTCGTCATAATTGACCGCACTTGGGTTTTCAACTTCATAGAAATCACGTGTTCCAGAATTACATCCAGCCAACAAAACTGCGGCAGACAGCAAACAAAATATAGACTTTTTCATTTCTCTTTCTCTTTGTTATATTTTTTATTTTATCAAATAAAGTGTTTTGATTCAAGCCACTATTTATGATATTATATAAAATAATGAGTAATGTAGTTCTGGAATCTTTATTAAAACCACTGGAAGATTTTTATCGTCCTTCATTTGTAGAAGAAATTGCGATAAATCACGCTGGCGAAGTTTGGCTTCGTCTTAATGGCGCACGCGTTCCATGGGTTTCATATAACGCCGAAGTTCTATCAAAACAATATCTTGTCGATTTAATTCATACTGTGGCAAATATATACGAAAGACCTTTTGACCCAATTCATGGTATTCCTGTGGTATATGCAACATTACCTGGAAACCACCGTTTTTCTGCGATTGCTGGTCCAAATGTTCAATATGATGAAAATGATGTCACTGGTGGTGTCGCACTAAACATTCGTGGTGGTGGCGTTCATGAAACCAGTTTTGAAAATTATCATCTTGAACGTGGCAAACAATTGTTAAAAGTCAATCAACGTAAAAAAATTCGTCCTGATGACCCTTACGAAAAATTAATGTCTGCAATAAATGACGGAAGCCCTATTTTAATAAGCGGTGCAACATCAACTGGTAAAACAACATTTTTGAATCATATGTTGACATTGATTGACCAAAATAGTCGTGTGATTACCGTTGAAGATGCTCGTGAAATTCGTGTTCCACAAAAGAACCGTGTTCATTTTGTG
>JAGHTM010000041.1 GCA_018065345.1 Candidatus Enterousia merdequi
GTTCTCTGGTATCTCTGGAGCTCCAGCAGACGGTATGTTTGGTGGAACTTTTGCATATACCGGATTAACCGGATCTATACCAGAAAACTTATTTTCTGGAATAACTGGCGCACCAGCACCGAATATGTTTGAAAGTGTTTTTGCTGGTTGTAGAAATTTAACTGGATCTATCCCAGGTAATTTGTTCGCTGGAATACGTGGTGCCCCAGCAGAAGGTATGTTTGCTGGTACTTTTACGGAATGTACTAATTTAACAGACCCAATTCCATCTGGGTTATTCTCTGGCATCGTCGGTGCTCCAGCAGCCGGTATGTTTAGTGGAACTTTTGCGCTTGGTGGTTTTACCGGCCCAATTCCATCTGGTTTGTTTTCTGGTATTTCTGGTGCCCCGGCAAACAGTATGTTTGAATATACGTTTGGTGAATGTTATAATTTAACCGGATCTATCCCAGAAAATCTATTTGCTGGAATTTCCGGAGAACCTGCATCATGGATGTTTAACGCTACATTTGCAGGAGATAGAAATTTGTCTGGATATATCCCTGCAAAACTGTTTTCTGGAATTTATCAAGATCCAAATATTGAAGATTATGGTATGGATAATGTTTTTGTGAACTCCGGGTTGGCTACTTCTTGTCCACAAGGAACAATTAATTATACAACTGGTTTTGAAAATTACTTTAATGATAAAGTTGCTTGCCAACTTGTGTACAATATTACATACGAATTAGATGGTGGAACAAATTATAGTAACGCTCCAACAACTTACACTGCGTATGGTGAAAATATATTGCTTGGCAATCCAACAAAAGACGGTTTCATTTTTGCTGGATGGTATGATAATTCAGAATATTCTGGAAAGGTAATAACAGATATTCCAAACGATGTATCTGGTAATGTTACTTTATATGCAAAATGGGCACCAAATGTTATTACTTGTGATTCTGGAAGTTATTTGCCTGCTGGTGCAACAGAATGTCAAGAGTGTGAATCTGGATATTATTGTGTTGGTGACGAGTTTGATTATGATGAAAATACTAGTTCAGGTTTAACAAAATGTCCAACAGAATATGAATTGTCTGATCCTGGTGCTTATTCAGAGACCCAATGTTATAAAAATTGTGCTATTGAAAGTATCTCACACGCAATGTCTGTAATAGGTAAAGACTATTATGGAATAGATACAATAGATACTTGTACGATAGAAGCTTGTGAAGAAGGTTGGCATACAAAAATAGAAAATAATGATAAAATCATTTGTGAAGCAAATATAATCAATATTAATTGGATGGATGCTTCGACAGAATCTTTGTCTAATGGTGCAGGGCAATGTACATATGGCGGCGATATTATAACTCCAAGCGTTGCACCATTCAAGAAAGGTTATACTTTCAGAGGCTGGAAATTAAGACAGACATTGATAAACTTGGCTGATTATTACTTGGATGAAACCCCAGATTTGGATGCCGAACATATATCATGGTCACAACTAAGTAGTACAGGATATACAACAGCAGATGAATTTGGTAAAGATAATAGTGTCGGATTAAATCCGGGCGAATGGTGGGTAAAATTCAGTAATGGTACACTAAAGGGAAAAGGAATATGTGCCAATAACCAAGGAACTTGGGCAACGGCAGGTACTCCGCAAGGTGTTGGTGGTCAATATTGTTGGTGTGGTGCAACAAGTTATGATGTTGGAAACAAAGGAAGTTTTGTAAATGTTTCTTCTCCTTCGTTGGTATCTGGTACAGACTATGGTGATGCTGATTCTTGTGCGCGTAACTGTGCTGGCGATTGCACTGTTGTTCGGCTAAGATCTGACTTCCGGTCGGCCGTGTTCGGGGTGTCAAACAACTAGAAATATTATATTAAAAATCTTTTGCTTTTATTTGTAATATTTACTATTATCATGCCAAGAATTACAAAGGAATCATATTATGCAAGTAAGATTATTTAATACTTTGACCCGTAAAGTCGAAGATTTTAACCCAATTATTCCAAATCATGTTGGATTTTATTCTTGTGGGCCAACTGTATATCATTATGCTCATTTGGGAAATTTAAGAACTATGGTTCATAACGATTTAATGAAACGTATGTTTTTGGCTAATGGATTCGATGTTGTTCATGTTATGAATATTACTGATGTTGGTCATTTAACAGATGAAGATAATGATTCTGGTGAAGATAAAATGGAAAAAGGTGCTGCGCGTGACCATAAATCTGTATGGGATATTGCAAAGTTTTACAAAGATGAATTTTTGCGTGATAGTGATGATTTGAATATTATGCGGCCAACTTATATGCCTCATGCGACAGATTATATCAAAGAACAAATTGAATTGATTCAAAAGTTAGAAAAACTGGGATACACATACGAAATCCCAAATGACGGTATTTATTATGATACTTCTAAATTTGCTGAATATGGAAAATTGACAGGTGGTTCTTTGTCTGGTCAAAGGGCAGGGGCGCGTGTAGAGTTTAATGACGGTAAACGTAATCCTACTGATTTTGCATTGTGGAAATATTCTCCAAAAGATGTTAAACGTCAAATGGAATGGGAAAGTCCTTGGGGAATTGGTTTCCCTGGGTGGCATACAGAATGTTGTGCAATGAGTATGAAATTGCTTGGCGAACATTTTGATATTCATACTGGGGGCGAAGATTTATCTCGTGTTCATCATAATAACGAAATTGCTCAATCAGAACCTTTGGTTGGAAAACCATGGGTGAATTGTTGGGTGCATTTCAGTTTCTTGGTCGATAAAAGTGGCGATAAAATGTCTAAATCCAAAGGTGAATTTTTGGGTATGAATGCTGTCCGTGCGCGTAATATCGAACCAATCGTTTACAGATACTGGATAATACTTGGACACTATCAATCACAACTTGCTTTTTCGTTTGAAGCGTTGGAATCTGCAGAATCTGGATATAAAAACATTGTTCGCAAAGTAGCAGATTTAATGAATGAAAAATCAGAAAATATGGATAATGAATTATATCAACAATGGCACGATAAAATTTTGGCACCTGTGTCAGATAACCTTAAAACTGCAGAATCTTTGGTTGTTTTTCAAGATTTATTGAAAGAAAAATCTGTGGATTCTGGAACAAAATTGGCTTTGGTGAAATTCGTTGATGATTTATTGGGATTGAATTTGATTGAACATGCTCAAAAGTTGCACGATTTAGAATCTGAATCTGCACCAGATGAAATTGTCGAAATGGCTCAAAAACGTATGGAAGCAAAGAAAATACGTGATTTTGCTATGGCTGACAAATTGCGTAGCGATATAGATATCGCAGGTTGGACAGTGATGGATACGGTCGATGGGTTCAAATTGATTAAAAAACAATAATTTTTATAAAAAAAACTGTTTGAATATAGTGCTTTTTGTGCTATATTAAGCAACGTCTTAAGCAATGGATACGATCGATGGGTTCAAATTGATAAAAAACAATAATTTTTATAAAAAAACTGCTTGAATATAGTGCTTTTTGTGCTATATTAAGCAACGTCTTAAGCAAAGGAAAAATCCATGAATTACCCATATATGCCTAAATCAACAGCTCTTTGGTTGATTGAAAATACATCTTTAACATTTGAACAAATCGCTGAATTCTGTGGTTTGCATGAATTGGAAGTTAAAAACATAGCCGATGCAGAATCTAATAAAATGCAAGGTTTGAACCCAATTATCAATGGTCAAGTTACTCGTGAAGATATTGAAAAATGTGAAGCTGACCCAGAAGCAAGATTGACTTTGCGTGAAGTTATTGTTGAAGCACAAAAGAAACAAAACAAAAAAGGTGTTGGATATACTCCTAAATTACATCGTCAAAATCGTCTTGGCGGTATTTTGTGGATATTGAAAAATTATCCAGATTTATCAGATGGTCAAGTTGCAAAATTGATGCGCAGTACAAATCCAACGGTTAAATCTATTCGTGAAAAAACACATAAATCATATTCTTTGATTCAAATTCAAAGTCCTATTGTTTTGGGCTTGGTTTCTGAATCTGCTTTACACGAAGCTGTTGCAAAAGCACAACGCAAAACGGAAAAATAATATTATTGAATTTATGTTTCACAACAATAAATCAAAGGTTTGTTTATGGCTAAAAAAATAGACGAAGCAACAAAATTATTGATTGATTCTTTGCCAGAAAGCTTGAAAGAATTGGCAACTATATCGTGTGAAGATGGTTATCTGTCCCAGATGGATTTTGACGCTGCTGTCATAGCAGATGAAGTTCCAGATGAAGAAAAAGACGAAGTGCTTGAATTCTTTAAGCAAGATTTAGGTCTTGAATTCTTGGAAACAGATGGAAACAGTTTCGCTCGTGATATGGAAAAATATTACGAAGAAGACGATGAAGATTCTAATCGTGATAAAACACGCGATTTATTGAATTCGGATGCAGAACAAGTTGATGTCAATGATGACGATTACGAACACTATGCAAAACAATTGGAACGCAGTTCTACGGGTAATTTGGTGCTTGGGGTTCAAGACTCTGTTCAATCATATTTGAAACAAATTGGAACTGTTCAATTATTGACTGCTGCTGGCGAAATTGCTATCGCACAACGTATTGAAGCCGCATCAAGATTGATGGTGTATGGTCTTTGCGAAAGTCCTATGACAATTCAAGCGATGCTTGATTGGTATCAACAATTATTAAACGGCGATATTCGTTTGCGTCACATTATCAATTTGGAAGTTATGTATTCAAGTGAAGCCGAACAAAAATCATTGGCTGTTTTGACAGATGCTATGAAATCCAAAGGTGTTGACCAAGTTGATGATTTAGATGATGATGATTTAGATGCTTTGGAAGATTCTGTGTCCAGTGATGACGATGATGATGAAGATGATTTGGACGACGAAGATGAAGAGGGTAAAAAAGAAGATTCTGGACGCAGTTCTTCTGGTGTTCCAATTCCTGTAATGGAAGAATCTTTGATGCCTATGATTACAGAATTGTTCACAAAGATTAAACGTATTTTTACAAGCATGCAAAAATTACAAACTCAACGTTTGGATAATCTTTTAACATCTTCTAAACCAGATGAAGCATTAGAAAAGAAATATAATAAATTACGCATAGAATTATTTGAACATGTCGGCAAAATACGTCTTAATGATGACAGAATCGCAGAGATTATGGAAAAATTGACACAACGCGACCAATTGCTGATGGGACTTGAAGGTAAAATGTTGCGTCTTGCGATTGCCTGCAAAATTAAACGCGAAGATTTCTTGGCTGAATATATGGGTAATGAATTAAACCGTAATTGGGTTAAGAAACTTGCTAAAAATAAAAGTGCAGCATGGCAAAATTTTGCTACTAAACATCAAGCAGATGTTTTGAAAATCCAAGAAGATATTACTGCTATTGCTAAAGAAACAGGTCAATCAACTTCGGAATACAAGAAAGTTGTTGAATTAGTTCGTCGTGGTCAAGCAGAAGCAGCACGTGCAAAACGTGAAATGATAGAAGCGAATTTACGTCTTGTTATAAAATTTGCTAAAAAATCAAGCAATCGTGGGCTTGGACTTGATTTCTCTGATTTGGTTCAAGATGGTAATATTGGTTTGATGAAGGCTGTTGATAAATTTGATTATCGTTTAGGAAACAAATTTTCAACATATGCTACAAACTGGATTCAACAAGGTATTTCACGCAGTATTGCTGATCAAGCACGCACAATTCGTATCCCTGTGCATATGATAGACAATATACATAAAATTCAACGTGCATCACGTCAGTTTATGCATAAATATGGTCGTCAACCAACTGCTGAAGAATTGTCAAAGATTATTTATTTGCCAGTAGATAAGATACACAAAGCAATGAAAGTCAATCTTAAACCAATGTCCTTGGAAGCACCTGTTGGTACAGAAGATGACAGTTCACGTATTGAAATTATTGCAGATGAAACGGCTAAAAATCCATTTACATCTGCTGCACAAAAGAATTTGCGTAAAATTGTTACCCAGATTTTATCTGAACTTGATCCAAAAGAAGAAACAGTGTTGCGTCAACGTTTTGGTATGTCCACTAACAAGACAAGCACTTTGGAAGAAGTTGGTGAATATATCGGTGTGACTCGTGAGCGCATACGTCAGATTGAACAAAAGGCATTGAATAAACTGAAACATCCGACACGTGCGCGCAAATTACGCAGTTTCTTGGAAGATTAAACAAAAAATATGCCCGCGTTTTGCGGGCTTTTTATGGTAGGAAAAATGAAAAAGAATACAGTTTTATTTTGTACAGGTTTATCAGGAAGTGGTAAATCATATTTTATTAAAAACATATTACCAAAAGGTGCTTTCCATAATCTTAAATCGGCTACAACACGTAAAATGCGTGATGGCGAAATGGATGGACGTGAATATTATTTTCGTGAAGAATCTTATTTTGATACTGAAAAACTAGCAACCAAATTGTGGGTAAACGAACATTTCTGGACACCCGGACAACCAAAGTGGCTTTATGGTGTGCCAGAATTTGAAATATACGATAATATGGGGGCTAATTTTACGTATGATGTGATTCAACCACGTTATGTCCGTCAATTAATAGATTGGTTCAGAATGCGTAATTTGGATAATAAATACGACTTTCGTATATTGTGGTTCACACCATCAAAAAACGGCTCAGAGATAGTTAAAAATCGTCAAAATATGCCAAATGATATAGATGTTCGTCGTACAAATACTTGTGATATGCAAGATTTCAAAAATGCAAAATTATATCCAAATCATATTGTGACCTGTAATCCACAAGAATTGACAATGGACGACAATCTTCGTGCGTTTTTACATTCGTTAAAAACAAATAGTAAATAAATTATTTGTTTTTAATTTTCCAGCCTGTAAATTGATAACCTTTTTTGTTTGGGGTTATGTCCGGAATCTTTATCGCTCCATCATAAGTACATGTTGTAGTAGTTAAAACTTCATTATTATCAATAAATCTTATATTAATAGTATTTGGTTTAAATATACCAACTAAATGATGTGATATATTTGAAGCACAAGAATTTTCAGAATTACGGGTTAATGTTTTATATCGTATTCCTTGGCTTTGTCTTTTGTTAAATTTGAAAGTGCCTCCATTACAAATGTGGTCTTCGGGACATGGACGACAACCGTCAGTATTTGCAGGTAAAAAATATCCCGATGAACAAGTATGTTCATTTCGTTCAAAATGCGCAAATATTTTTGATTGAAAATGTATCACACCACATGCGTTTGGTATATCTTGGGTATATAATGCAAAAGCATTTTGTGATAATAAAAACATAAAGATTAAATATATTTTTTTCATTATTCA
>JAGHTM010000016.1 GCA_018065345.1 Candidatus Enterousia merdequi
TCATAAAACATTTCTGCAAGCCATAAACCTATACGAATTTTATCAAACCAATCCATTAACAAACTTGCTTCTTGACCTGTGATTGTTTTACCTTCTAATACTTTTTCCATAACAGGTTTAACCTTGGCTTCCATTTCTGCATATTTTGTATTACATGCCTCACAAGCAGGAAATTTATAATTCATAAAAGTTAAATGTTTGCTATTTTCTGGGTAAAGTGAGAAAACATCTTTCTTTTCACGACCAGTCATTTTAATCAACCATTGTGGAATAACATGTTCCATATTTTTATCTTTTGGTTTATTACCACAAAAAATACAAAATTTTTCAGCCATTTTTTATCCTGTTTCGTTTATCAAACATAATATACGACAAATATTTTATTTTGTCAAAATATTTTATTTAATATAATTTTATATTGACCACTTATAATCACATTGATTTTTTTGTTGTTTTATGATATAATAAATTCAACTTAAAAGGCACTTTTGGTGCCGTTTTTTATTGCTCGCTTTTGGCGGGCTTTTTTTATTTTAACAAAAGGGGAAATAATGCAAACACCAAAATTTTTACGCAACCTGTTGCAGTCCAACAACTATTGGAATAAAGACAGTGCCGAATTTACAACGGCAAACGAATATCTGGGAAAACTCTATCCAGGTCAATTACAAAAGGACGCAACTGGAAATTATACAGAACCAGAATTTGATATGACATACGAACAATTTCTGGACGCACAAAAGAAATTTGATGACGATATAGAAAACGCAATTCAAGAAGCCCAAGATGAAAACGAAGAAAATAACAATATAGACTATTCAGAATTTGTGGAAGTTGCAGAACAAATAGATGTTCTTGTTTTAATGCCGTGGGGCAGTATAGAAAACAAAAAACTGATTGTTTATGAACTGAATATGCCCGAAGAACCAGAATCTGAATCAGAAACAAATCAAAAAATTTGGGTCTGGCACAGTGAAGACGACGAAAGAATTTGCGATGATTGTGCATCACATGACGGGAAAATCTTTGAAGATAAAGATGCTATCCCAGAGGTTCCTGTGCACCCCAACTGTCGTTGTTGGGTTGAAGAAATAGAATTGGACGATAACGGCAAACCGATTTCAAGTAAAGTCTATAAAGGACAAAAGCCAGAGAATAAAAACAATACAAATAAGGTTAGCAATATGAAAAATGTACTTACAAAAGATTTAAAACAGGAGATTTTAAAATTTGAAGGATTAAAACTAAATTTTTATCTGGACTCTAAAGGCATCCTTACGATTGGTATAGGGCAAAATGTAAGTAATTTTAATGATTTTAAAAATTTAAATATTCTTGATAAAAGAACCGGTAATCCATTAACCACTAATCAAAAATCCGATTTATATTCGCAAATTATACAAGATATATCAAATCATACTTTTCACGAGAGAAACTATTATAACCTAGAAATATCTAAAAATGATATTTATACACAATTTGATAAAATGTTGGAAAAATCTTATGAAGAACTAGAGAAAAAAATAGAAAGTTTTAATAGTTTTCCGACAAGTGTAAAACAAGCATTGGTGGACATGCAATTTAATATGGGAAACAAAAAGTTCTCTGATGATACTTGGCCAAAGTTATTTACAGCAATCAACAATCGTGATTGGAAAACCGCTGCACAAGAAGCAAGCCAAAGAAAAGATGTGCAAAAATCAAGACGTGAATGGACCTATAAAATGTTTAATAGTGCCAAATAACAATTTACCTGATAAATATATCTTGTAAAATTATCATAGATGCTGTCATACGGGCATAGTTGGCGGCATCTTTGCTATTCATTCCCAAAGACGAAATATAATATTGTTCAAGAGAAATTATCATTTTTTTATATTCTTGTTTCAAATCAGGATGTTTATAAATTTCTTGCTCTAATTGATGTGCAAAGAACTTTGTTTTTTTATCAGTGTCCATATCATATTGTTGAACATGTAAATCTTTAAAATTGTCTGTTTTGAAATAATTTGCAGGATACATTAACATATACACGAAATCATGATATCTTGTTCGTTGAAAACCAAATCGTATAGTCCCTTCTGTTTCGGGTTCTTTATTTAAATTTTCCAAATAGGTATAAGATTTTAATGTGGTAATATCGTCTATATTTACAATCTTATACGGATTAAAAGTATCGCATAACGCCGGAATACTTACATCTCTGGAACTGCCAAAATAGCCATCTATTATATCGATTGCCTTCTCATTTTCTTGGATCATATCTATATAAACACATGGCAACGACATTTGATAAATAATTATCGCGTCTTGTAAATTATTTACAAAAGTCGGTATACCATCTTGATAGTATTGAAAATAACAAAAATTATCATAGTGTCCATGATAACCATCACAATCTTGCCACATCGCTTTTTTTGCGGTGGTTAATAATTTATTGGCTTTTTCTATATCTTTGAACTGACCGTCTGTTAAATAAATATATGACAAATACAGCATCGCATCTATTTGGTCATATGTCAGCGAATCTGTTTTATAATTATTATCAAGTTTTACTCTGTCAAGAATTTGTTCATAATACTGAACAGTTTGTTGTTTTTTGTTCCATTTGATACAATCTATTCCATGACAATTTTGGTCTTCTATAATAGATGGATTTTGTGTTGAACACCCAAGTAATAATAAAAATAGTATTGTTAATTGTTTCATCCATGACAGTATACGATAATTAGTTTTACGAGTCAAATGATTGACATGATTTAATTGTTACAGTAGAATACTGATATGCAACAGAATAAAAAACTTTCATGGTGGATATGCGGGGTGATATTTTTATCTCTTGTCCTTGTGTTTTATAATGATATGAACCAAATTTTGTATAACGGGAAATGGGAAGGTTTATTATACAATCTATTCCCATACAACAAACTTATCACAGTAGATACTGTTTTAGCATCAATATGCTTAGGGCTATCCGGATTTTGTTTGTATAAAATATTGCATTCAAATCCACATAAATTGCGTAATATATTGCTTTATATATTGTCTGGTTGTGTGGGTTTTGTTGTCATTATGATGATATTTATGACGTATGTATCTATAGTTCTAATGTGAAATTTGATATTCAAAACAATGGACTTGATTTAATTGTTAATGTAAAATACTGATATGAAGCAAAAAAAATACCTTTTTATGTATATAATTGCCGTTTTTTTATTCGGCACTTTATATACTCTTTTGTGTGATTTGGCTTACTTTGGTAGAATTGCTAAATATGAAAGCGTTTGGACAAACACATATTCCCACCTGAACGGAAATCAACAACAGGTATGGATGGTAAATAATGATATTTTTTGCATATTTATGGTTCTTGGGCTGTTAATATGGCTTGTTTATGTTCTTGCACCAATTTATAGAAAAAAGGTATTTTTCATCCCATTATTGGGTATGCCTGTGTTTTTTATAATACAATTTATGTTGTGTTCGGTTTTAGAAATAATTTGCTTATAGTATTTATTTCAAAGCAAAATAATTACGCTTTAATTACCAGTATAAAATATAAAAAGATGATGTTCCACTGCACCCCAACTGTCGTTGTTGGGTTGAAGAAATAGAATTGGACGATAACGGCAAACCAATTTCAAGTAAAGTGTATAAAGGTCAAAAACCAGAGACCCCAAAAAATAAAACATCCCCAGAAAAAGCACCAACATCAGACATCTTGGCAAACTATAAAGA
>JAGHTM010000089.1 GCA_018065345.1 Candidatus Enterousia merdequi
GCAGAAATGGAAAAATCGCAGACTGTATATGAACAAGCAATTCAATCTGTAAATAAATTACAATATTCTTATGAACGCGCAATAACTAATCTTGGGTATGCAACAATTACTTCGCCAGTTGATGGAACTGTGATTTCTCGCAAGGTTGATAAAGGGCAAACTGTGGCTGCGTCTTTCCAAACACCAGACCTTTTTGAAATAGCCGAAGATTTATCAAAAATGCAAATTGAAACGGCTGTATCCGAAGCAGATATTGGTATGATTAAAGATAATATGCCCGTTTCTTTTACTGTTGATGCGTATCAAAATATGGTGTTCAAAGGAAGTGTTCAACAAATAAGATTATCGCCGACTAATGTATCAAATGTAGTTGTTTATACTGTTGTCATAGATGTTGATAATTCTGATTTGAAATTGATGCCTGGGATGACTGCTTTTGTGACCATAGTTGTTGCTGAAGCACAAAATGTTTTGAAAACAAAAAATTCATCATTATTGATAAGAAGTTTCAAAAACATAATGCCAAATGTAAGCGAAGATATAACCCCAAAAACACATCTTGCAATCAAACGAGATAAAGAAATTATTTTTGTTCCATATAAAAAAGGTATTGTTACACCTACGGAAACAGAAATCATATCTGATGAGATTCTTGATACAGATAAAATCGTCATAGGTTTTGAAGGTCAAACAACAACAAATAAATCATCACTTGGTGGGCCACGAATGTAAAATAAAATATATGGGTTAAAAATGACTTTAGGTGATATATTCAGAGAATCTTGGATATCTGTAAGCGGTAATAAATTACGTTCGTTTTTAACTGTGCTTGGTATAGTTATTGGGGTTATGGCTGTTGTGATAATGGTAGCAGTTGGGGAAACCGTTCAAAAATCTATCACAGACCAATTTTCATCTCTTGGAACAAATACTATTGTTGTGCGTGCTGGCGCAGCGCGTAATTTTGGTGTTCGTTCTGGAAGTCGTCAAACATTGACAATCACAGATGCAGAACAAATAAAAACGCTTAATGATGTTATGTATATAACCCCAGCGCAAATGGGTAATGCCCAAGTTATATATGGAAATAAAAACTGGGCTACAACAACACTTGGAACATATCCTGATTATTTTTCCATTCAAGATATAGAAATAGAATATGGAACAATGTTTGATATGAACGCTGTTAAAAACGCATCTGCTTTTGCTGTTATTGGGCCAGATACTGCGTTTGAATTAGGCTTGCCAGATAATCCAGTCGGTGAATTTATCCGTATTGGTCATATACCTTTTGTCATAGTTGGTGTTATGAAAGCTCGTGGAGATTCTTCATTTGGTTCCCAAGATGATATAGTTATTATTCCAATAACTACATTAAAAAAACGATTACAAGGGTCTAAATTTCCAGATGCTGTTTCAATGATAGCGTTAAAGATTTTTCCTGACAGCACTAACAATGTGGTCATAGAACAAATAACATCTTTGTTGCGAGATAGACACAGATTGAAAGATTCAGATGAAAATGATTTCCAAATAACAGATATGAAGCAAATTATGGAAACTATGGATACAGTGACAGGATATTTGAAATTGCTTTTAATAGCCATAGCAGCCGTATCATTATTAGTTGGTTCAATTGGTATTATGAATATGATGCTTACATCTGTTGCAGAACGCACGCGTGAAATAGGTGTGCGCAAAGCCATAGGTGCGCGTGAAAGAATGATAATAATTCAATTTTTATCGGAATCAGTAATGATATCGTTTATTGGGTCTATGGCTGGTTTAATATTGGGAATTGGTTTATCCCAAGGTATTGGAAGATTGATATTAAATTATGATGTTCCTGTATCAATATGGCCAGTAGTATTATCTATGACTGTTGCTTTAATTGTTGGATTGGCTTCTGGAGTAGTGCCTGCAATTAAAGCGGCAAAATTAAACCCGATAGACAGTTTAAGATACGAATAAAATATAATTTGTTTTAATAATGATTTTTGGTATAATTAAAGCGAATCCAATGGGAATTGGACTCGGGACTTAGAACATCCCTTATTCATGCGGCACAGCAAGTGTCGTAATCCGTCTTTGGCACGTATTGTGTGCCAAACCCCCTGACTTAGAATGGTCGGGGTGCCACTTTTTCAGTGGGGCATTTCATGAATATGCTGTTCTAACCCCCGACCGCCCATTTTCGTTGGCGGTTTTTTATTTGTTTTGAAAGGAGGAAAAATGAAAAACATATTAAAATATTGCGCAATTGGTTGTGCATTGATTGCAGTTAATGGTGCATATGGTATTGGGAATGGTGGAATGGCTAGCTTCTCAGAGATACGATCAGGGTATACGTGTTCAGAAACACCAACACGAAAAAATGCAAACGATTACTGGATGTGTGATGGAAATATCTTGTTATGTCCGGCTGGATATTATTGTCCAGATAATAATAATGGTTCGATTGTTTGTCCAGAAGGTAAAACATCACAAGCTGGTGCAACAAGCGAAGAAGAATGTTATTACACAGATTCTGTTTTAATGACAATGGAAAGCATTGACACGGTAAACGAAGAATTATTAAAAACGTTTGATGATGCAGTAGAAGTACAAACAGCGGCAATCTTTGAACCAAATACAATCAATATAAATTGGAAAGACGCGGATGGTAATACATTTGCATCAACAACATGTGAATATGATGGTTCTATAACTGCACCAACAACAGCTCCAACCAAGAAAGGATATACATTTACTGGCTGGCAAAATCTGATGATAAAAGAAAACGAACAAACTGAGAATGTTGTGGAATAACAAAAGGAAATAAAAAATGAAAAAATATATTTTAACAATATTACCAATGATAATGATTTCCATAGATGGCTTTGGTATGATAGTTCGTCATTATAATGCTGGCGAAGAAAGACCAGGAACATGTAATATAAATGTTT
>JAGHTM010000091.1 GCA_018065345.1 Candidatus Enterousia merdequi
TCAATAGACGAATTAAAAGAATACCTTAATAATAATCCACAAGAACCTTTATCTGAAGAAGAACAAGAAAGTTTTGAAGCATATTCTGAATATATTGATACAATTATTCAATATATCAAGAATCTATAACAAAGGTAAAAACAGAAAATGCAACTAAATCAAGATTCTGCTTTACAAAAACTAGTATCAATGGGAATTGATGACATGCCTGTTATGGAATATGTTCCAAAATCATGTAAATTAGATTCTGATTGGTTTCAAAAATATTCCCGGCTTCGTTCTGAATTTCTATTATCTTTATCAGATTCCATAGAAGAAATTGTATTTATGAATTTACCACAAGACGAATTTACAAATCTAATTATGGGAAAATCTTTACCAGATAATTTGTCTATTCGTTTCAGAATTCCTTTAATATGGGGCGGTGATTTAGATATCAATAATATGTTTTTATGTTGGACATTTCCTCATTCGTTTAATCTTGATAAATTCATAATTGAACAAAGCGATGCAAGAACGGTTTATTTGCCCAACCCTGAAAAAAAAGTGTATCTTACTACTCATTCTGGTGGTGGTGGTGATGGCGGAAATGCATCTTCTGACAGATTGACAGAAGCAGTATTTAATAATTTTATGTCTGGTCGGGGGAACGAATAAAAAATGACAACTCAAGAATTTATATCTTTAATACAATCTCGTGGTGCTGTTATTTTTCCTGCATCCACAGATAAAGACATTATTTTTGCAAACACTAATTTACAAAACATGCGTGCAGCAATGTTACCAAAATTTATGCAAGATTTATATAAAACATCTTCTGCTATAACATTGGGTTCTGCTTGTATTTTTGGACCACAAGAAATTCAACGTGGTATAAAATACCCTTTGCCTTCTATCATAGATATAAATAAAAGTATGACTGGAACAAAAAATTTATTTGGGAAAACAGTATTCGGTCGTAACGATCTTTTTTGGTTTGTTTTTGATGCATTTGGAAATTGTTTTATGTTAGATAATTTAACACTAACTCCTTTGCGTAAATATGACGATCCGTATCGTGCGATGCTTGATTGTTTAATTATTGGAAAAATATAAAATGCATAAAACATCTGTATCTTTGTCTGGACATCAAACAAGCATTTCTTTGGAAAAAGAATTTTGTGATGTACTTCAGAAAATATCGAAAGAACGCAATATTTCTATTGCGTCCATTATAAAAAACATTGATGAACAAAGATTACCTGATTCTAATCTTTCTTCTGAAATACGGATATGGATATTGAAGCAACTATTGAAAACATCAAAATAATTACCATCCATAAATCTCTACCTAATGTTCTGTACACAGTATTATGCGCCCCCCATACAAATCCATCTAAACTTCCATTTTGCCCAACAGGTAATAAAGAAGTTATATTTCCATCACTTTCTATGAAAGCACTTACACCAGAATAATTTGCACGAATTATAGGCAACCCTGATTCAATAGCATACCGTCTTACCATATCAAGATGTTGATATACCCCCGGTGTTCTTCCAAACCAAGTATCATTTGTTATATTTATAATTGCGTTTGGTGTTGTTTTATTTGGAACCAAAGAATCAGAAAAAATGATTTCATAACAAATCGCCGGTACAAAAACAAAATCGCCAAATCTTGTATTTATGTTTATTACTTCTTTGCCATCACCAAAAGATAACATCCCCGGGGTTGGTATAATGTCGCCAAAAGGCCTGTATTCACCGAACGGAACAAGATGTGTTTTTTTGTATATATGTTTTACAAATCCTGTCTTATCAGCAACGACCATTGAATTATACAAATGACCATCATTGTAATAATTTGCCCCCATAATAACATTTGTGTTCAAAATACGCGCCAAAGGAAATTCTTCATCTGTCACAGTATATGGATATGCTGTTTCTGGAAAAACAATTAAATCTGGTTTATTGCTTTTATCAGTTGTTGCCCAAACAAATAAATCTCGTATTTTTTCTTTTGCTTGTGATAGCGCTTCTTCTCTTGACGATGGCATCTTGTATACGGCAGATTCTGCCGGTTGCACAATTCTTATCAATGGGACATCTTCTGTATTTATATTATCATTCTGTTTCATATTGTTATAACCAAACACACAACCAATCCCCATCAAAACAACAAACAATATAAATGCAAATATTTTTTTATTACAAACAAATTCTACAAATCCAGCAATTAAACCGACTATTACAAAACTTAAACCAATTGCCCCCCACAAAGACATTGAATTTATAACCATTGGCATATTCATAGTTATGTTAGAAATCGGATTCCAAGGGAAGCCTGTTAAAAACCATTCTCTTCCCCATAAAATCAAAGTCCAAACACAGGCAAATAAAATCGCTCTTTGCGACGGTTTTCTTTGTACATAATGAATAACAGCAAAAGGAACAGACAAAATTATCGCGCATATTAAACCAATAGCAAGCAATGCAGGAATTGTCCATATTGCAAATTGATGCGCCAATTCTGGTATAACATAAATTGAATTAAGCACCCACCAAAACATAGAAATTCCATAACAAGCACCAAAAGGAGCAACGTACAACCAAGATTTCCAAAAACTTGTTTTTTTATGTTCTTTTGAAACAAAATAATACATCGTTCCTATACCAAGTAAAGAAAGCATCCACAAATGGAACGGAGTAAAACCAAAAGATGTTATTATACCAAGAAAAGCAAACAATAAACTTTTCTTTAACCATGATTGTTTTTCACATTTACATACAATAGCTTCATCAGCATAAGGATTTTTATATCCAAGTTTTTTCAATATTTTTATTTCTTTTGATTCCATTACTTTTGCTTCTGATTCTTTTATATGATCATAGCCTTGCAAGTGTAACATACCATGAACAACCATATGCGCAGTATGTTCTTCAATTGAAATTCCTGCTTCTATTGCTTCTTTTTTTACAGTATCAAGTGATATAAAAATATCACCTAATAAAATATCATCACCAAGTTCAAATGATAAAACATTAGTTGGTTTGTCCATATCACGATATTTTTTATTTAATTTATGAATTTGTTTGTCATCGACCAAAGTAATAGAAACTTCAGAATCTTTGTATACGGCAGAAACAGCCGTATTGGCAATTTTTTCAAAATCTATTTTATATTTTTTCCATTTATTATTTTCAACATTAACATACACTTTCATGATATTATCCTATGCCATATTTTTGTTATTATTTGAAAATTTTGACAAAATTTTTGCCAAATCTTTTTTATTTTGTAATTTTTGTGTAGCATTATTAAAAGCAACAACCTTATTTTTCTGTTTTTCCATTTCTTTTGTAACACGTTCTATTGCGCCACTCGCCACTGTATTACCATTCAACAAAGCCAGTTTATAATTTTTCAAAGCACTTTCTAAATTACCAAGTTTTTCATATGCAACACCAGCATTATATTGTGCAGCACCATATTGAGATTTATCCCCAATCTGCCTAACTATTTTTTGAGCATGTTCTATGGCTTTATTATATTCACCTATCTTATTATACATCAAAGCTAAATCATTATGTAACAATGCATTATTAGGATTACTTGCGACCAAATTTTCTAATATAGAAATCGCCTGTTCATAATTTCCTTGGTGATAATTTTCTATGGCTGCCGCATAATAATCTTCGTATCCTATTGTATAAGTTTTCTTTTCTACTGTTTCTTGTTGTTTATGTGTTTTTTGTTTTTTTCCTATCTCACAACAACCAGTTAAACATTCTTCTAAAACATAATCCGGAAGGAATTCACTCACAGTTTTTCGATTTATCACAGTCAACACATCATTTTTAACATCTAAATATAACGGCCTTTTAAGCCATTCTTTAAATGCCGCATACGTTGATTTCTTTGGTTTTAACCCAGAATCTGTTTCTTCCCACAAAGCATATTTCCCTTGTTTTTTACCACCAATATATACATAAAAATCATACATTCCTTCAATTGGACAATTTAATAAATCTTGTGGTTCAATATCACCTGTTATAAGCCCTGCTTCCAGCCATCTGCGCCAATGCATACCAGCCCCATCACCCATATACCCACCAATTGCTTTTGCCATATCTTGTTTATCATGAGAATCCATCCATGATTTTCCAAATGAAACTTTATTTTGTATAGGGTGTTTTTCAAAAACATCTAAAACAAGCGAATCAGATATCGCATCACCATATTCATTGTATAAAGACCGCAACAATGTAAATCTTTCTTTATGGTCCATATCGTTTTTATCTTCGATAAGATTTGTTCCAGAATTATATATAATAGATGACAAAGCAAATGCTTCACCAGTATTTCTTACGGTTAAACTTTTATCCGCAACACTGTAACAATACAAAATAAAATATGTTTCGTTTTCTTCCAAGTGCCATCGAGCCAAATCATATGCTTCTTCATTTGTAAGGGGTGGTGTATTTTGGGTTACATGCGTTCCATCTTTAAGGCACGTACAACCAAAACCAATAGTCCAAATTCCATTACTATCTTGATACGGAGTATGTAGTCCGTTTTCCAAATGAACGCCTTCTGCAGCAATAAGTTGTGCAATTAGCCATGGCGTAATTGGTTGTAAAAATTCTTTATATTCAAAAAAAGTCCCTCGCTTCGCTGCTTCGGCTTTTCTGTTTTGGTTCCACTCTTTCACAGAATCTTTTATGTTATCTTTGTGTGATATAATTTTTCCACCTGCAACAACTGATAACGTCATTAAAGCATACACCATCCAAAGTTGCATTGTCGCAGAAATTTTTGGATTTGTTTTTTGTAACTTTTGAAAAAACTTTTTAAACGCAGAATTTTTATCGCCAATTTTTATATTTTTTTTATTTTCTGTCCACTTGTCTATCAATGAATTATTTAATAAAACAGTATGCAAATCTTTTGTTCCAAATTTACCTAGACAAAATAAAAACCACGATAAATCAATTATACCAATTTGAGCAATACGGCTTATTTTACCGGACACATCATTTGGATGTTTATTTTTCAAATCATTATATCTTGACTCTAAAACACCTTTATCCCCACGAATATAAGATATACGCGAAGAAAATTTTTTTGAAAATTGTTTTATTTTATCCACAAAAGACATCATATACCTATTTCTTACCAAGACCTGTTTTCTTTGCTATTTTAGAACGATTCATTGAATAATTTTTTGCGACAAAAGGGTAATCCGCAGGCAACCCCCATTTTTCACGGTATTGTTCTGGATTCATATTAAATTTACGTTTTATATAACGTTTTAACATAACATGCCAAGTTCCATCTTCAAGACATTGAATCGCATCATTTGTCACAGAATCGATTATTTGTTGTTGAGATACAGATGACGCAGTCAAAGATTCCCGTGCCTGCTTTACTGCTTCTTTCATTGTCAGCTTTGGATTTGCAGAAATTGCTGCAGCAGCCAAATTTGCGACAGCCAATGCAAAATCAGAATTTTTATTTAGCAACTTGATAATCCTTTTATTCTTTACTAGAATATATTATATCACAAATAAACAATAAATAAAATAAAAGTAAAATGACAAGACCACTTGCTGATTTAATGCGTCCAAAAACAATTGATGAAATTGTTGGGCAAACTGATTTACTTGGTAAAAACGGTATTGTTCATCGCATGGTAGAAAATGGCAATTTGTCCAATTTATTGTTATGGGGTCCCCCAGGATGTGGAAAAACAACACTTGCGCGCGCTTTAGCAAATTCTATTGATATGGATTTTGTTCCAATGTCTGCTGTATTTTCTGGAACAGCCGATATAAAAAAAGCAATGGATAACGCACGTTCAAATCACAATCTTGGTCGCAACACGTTATTGTTTATTGATGAAATTCACAGATTTAACAAAACACAACAAGATACTTTATTACCATATCTTGAAGACGGCACAGTTACATTTGTTGGAGCAACTACAGAAAACCCAAGTTTTAATTTAAACAATGCTCTACTTTCAAGATGTCATGTGTGTGTATTAAAACCTTTGTCTACGGCAGATTTATTGGTTTTAATCGAACGTGCTGAAAAATTTTTAGATAAAAAATTACCTTTAACCAAAGATGCACGTGAACATTTATGTAATATGGCTGATGGTGATGCACGCTTTCTTTTAAATACTGTTGAATATATATCTGGTGCAAAATTTGATAAAGATATTGATGAAACACAATTAAATGAAATTGTTCAAAAACGCGCACCAATGTCTGATAAATCTGGCGATGAACATTACAATCTTATATCCGCTGTTCACAAATCCTTGCGTTCTTCTGATGTTGATGCTGCTCTTTATTGGGTTGCAAGAATGGTTACATCTGGTCAAGACCCACGTTATATTTTACGCAGACTTACTCGTTTTGCTATGGAAGATGTTGGTCTTGCAGATCCTAACGCAATGCAAATTGCACTATCTGCTTGGCAAATATATGAACGAATGGGATCACCCGAAGGCGATATTGCATTAACCGAATTGGTTATATATCTTGCAACTGCCCCAAAAAGCACATCTGCATATAAAGCACAAAATGCTTCATATAGCGCGGCACGCGAAACAGGTTCTTTGATGCCACCAAAAAACATTTTGAATGCCCCAACAAAAATGATGAAAAATCTCGGATACAGCAATGGATACATTTACGACCCAGATACAGAATCTGGATGCAGTGGCCAAAATTGTTTTCCAGAAAATATGGAACGTATAAGTTTTTATAAACCAATAGAACGCGGTTTTGAACGCGAAATCAAAAAACGTTTTGAATATTGGAATTCTTTCAGAAATAAAAATTAAAATAATATCTTTACATCTGCACCAATTTGAATCTCATTTGATTCAAACTCGTAATCAAAATGTCCAACATATTGGGTATTTCCATATTGACGCAATAACTTAAAATTCAACCATTCTTGATTTTCTAATAAATATCTATTTGTTGATTTTCTTAAATCAAAACCGACACCTGCACGCCAATCATATTTGAAACGAAAATACGCTTCTGGAATAAAATCTATATAAGAAACCCCACGTTCATCGTCAAACACCCATGTAGATTTAACAGTTCCAGATAAAGTCATACCAAAAAATTGACGTCCAAAACGAAGTCCCGCATAATAAGACGAATCTGCATATTCAGGTGTTCTTACATGGGACGACCCCCACAATTTTAATCCGAACAAAGCATCCGCGATTATATGAGATTTTGAAAAAGCCCCATCCGTTAAACGATAATCTGCGCCAAATTCCGTTGATGAAAAACCATATTCTTCATGTCCAGAAAAATCAATTTGGTAAACCATATTTGCATGCAGCATTAAACGATTATTTACACCGTACCCAAAATATTGACCAAGTCGCATTTTATCATCTACATAAAACAGAGAAGTATCTGATAAAAACTGATTTTCAGAAACCAAAAACAACGGATCAGAAGAATCATTAGACACCAAACTTGGATTTGCAGAACCTATTTGTTCCGACATCAGTTGTTCAGATTTAGATACAGATGAAGAATTACTAGAAGTGTACAAAGGTTCTTCTTCAGCAACCGAAGTTTCTGATAAAACAACCCCTTCTGCATACACATTACATACAAAAAACACACTTATTAAAAATAAAAAATATCTTTTCATATTAAACACACTGAACTTTCATTAAAAATACAAGATTACTTGAGCGCCGATTTTCCATTCATTATAATCTTTAATTTTATAATCACCCATTGTATAAGAAAGATGAGTACCTTGTGCTTCAACAGGGAAATACGTAACATCTGGATTTACATCATAATTCATATATTCTTTTACTTTACCTTTTCCAGAATCATAAACAGAAGTTGACGCATATAAATTCAAAGCAAATGAATCACCAGGTTGCCAACCAATAGCCCCTTTGACACTTATTTGATTATGCCAATCATATTTTCCAAATACCATTTCCCCGTTTAATGTAAAATCTTTACTTAATACAGAAAAGATACCAACACCACCTTCAATATACATAACGTCTTTCACGTCTGTATTATAAGATAACATTATCCAATCACCATCTGGTGCATCAACATATGCTCCATAAATATCACCTTCTATTAAATCAGAATACCCTAATCTTCCAAGTCCATATAATGTAGTTCTGCTGACCTTGTATCCGGCTTTAACTTCACCAATAAATGTATTAGCAGTATCTTTTTGGTGTTGATAAAACCCAGAAAAATTTGCAATCCATTTTTCATTATCAACAAAACGTTTTTGTAAACCCAAACCAAAAACATTTATACCAGAACTTGAAGTGCTATCCGAAGGTTCGCCACCACTCCAATCTTTAAAAGTAACTTCTGTTTTATCATATTGAGCCATACCAATAATAGATAATGTATCAGAAATACCATAACTGAAATCTTCTTTTACAACTAATTGTGTTGTTTCAGCCTTTCCACTAATTCCTGCAATACCATCTGCTATTATTGAATTATAAGTTGCTGAATTTTTATCTATATCTAAAACACTTCCATTTAATATATCAAAATTAAAATGATTATTTGCATACGAAACATCTGTAACAGAACCAAATTTACCTTCTAATGGTTGAAAAAAAGGATGTACCAAGAAATATTTACGCATTTGTGAAGTTTGTTGTGAATTAGTTTCTTGTTTTTTCACAGATTTAAACGTATCACGATTGTAATAGTTCGATTTATAGTCAGTATTATTTTGTTGCTGTACATAATAAGGCACATATTGCGCAGATGTCTGATTATAATAAATATTATTTACAACAGATGTTGAACGACCACTATAATAAGAAGAATTACGTCTTACATTATTATATGCATTCGCCGAAACAACCGGCAATATAGCAAACAAAGCAAACGCAAGTGTGCATTTTTTCATACAAAACTCCTTTCACATTTGAATATATTATATCACAAAAAAGGCACAGAAAAAAGACAAAAAAATAAAAAATATACTTATAAAATATGTCGTTTTCCACCAGCATCCGGCGCGCTTACTACACCTTCGTTTTCCATACGTTCAATCAATGTAGCAGCTTTGTTATATCCAATTCCAAGTCTGCGTTGAATATATGATATTGTTGGTTTTTTATCACGAATAACAATTTCTTTTGCTTGTTCATACAAATCATTTGATTTTGCTTCTTTTGATAACGGCATTCCAGGTATTGGTTCGCTATCACTTGTATCTTCGTTGGTTATGCCTTCGATATATTCTGGCTCACCTTGTTCACGCAAGAATTCTGCGACACGATTAACTTCGTCATTATCTATAAAGGCTCCATGGATACGAACTGGTGCACGCCCTGCTTCACTGAACAACATATCACCACATGGCAATAATTGTTCTGCACCTTTTTCACCCAATGTTGTCATAGAATCAATATTTGAACGTGCTTGGAAAGATATACGTGTTGG
>JAGHTM010000027.1 GCA_018065345.1 Candidatus Enterousia merdequi
ACCGCAGCAAAAATTGTTTTACGTCAAAATGATATAGATACAGCAAAAAAGTTTTCTGAAATGATTGGCATGAAAAAGACAGAAAAAGTCGAAAAAGACAAAGACGGAAAAGAAGTAAAAAAGCCAAAAGAAGAACCTTTGTACAGCGAATACGACATTATGAAAATATCAAAAGGCAAACAACTTGTTATTTACCAAGGTTGGTATCATCGTCCAATAGAAGCAGATCAAGAATGGGACCACATAAATCAGACCCCTGTTCAGAAAAAATTACATGAAAAAGTTTTAATGGGCGAATCTTCACCATTACCAGAATTTTTAATTCCATCACATCATGCAATAATGGGATACGATGGAACACCATGTGTTTTGAATCCAAATACCAATGAATTAAAAATATTAGAACCTTTGCATTAAAAGTTTTATTATAAACCCATGCGAAAAATAATTTTTATTTGTTTATTATTTTTATACGGATGTGCATCTTCAATGCAATCGCATCTTGATAATATTCAAAATCAATTTGAAAACTCTAATTTTGAAACAACAAAAGTCAAAGATTTACAAGACCAAACAAATCTTGATTTATTGATAAATGGAAACGCCCTATTTCATGCAAACAAATTTCAAGAAAGCGATTCGACTTTTGAAGAATTTAATAAAAGGAATCTTGATGAAACATCTTCATCTGTTGTTCGTGAAAGCACCAGTTTATTATTTGGTCAAGGTGTAAATTCATATAAACCATATATGATGGATTCTCTTTTTGTTTCTTATTATCAAATATGGGATTTACTAGCCATGCAAGATTTTGCAAACGCACGTGTTGTAATAAATCAATCATACGAACGTCAAAAAAAGATGTCTGTAAATTATGAAAAAATGATATCAGAAAACAAAAAACAAATTTATGAACATTCTGAAATCAAAGATTTCATAGACAAAAACACTGGGGATTGGTTGGCTTTTCGTGAAATTATGAATCCAGCATTGATGTATTTATCTGGAATATATTTCTTGAACGATGGCGATTTTGATAATGCGGTAACATATCTTAAACGCGCAAATGGTATGATGCCAGAAAACACATTTATAAAACAAGATTTAGAAATGGCACAAAACAAAATTCGCCCAACAAATACTTCGTGGCAATTTATTGAATCGGGTTTTGCACCAAGATTACGCGAAGAAAATGCCGGAATATTATTACCCAAAATTGGCATGGTTTATTTTTCTTTTTCAACACCATATTTTAACAATGATTTTTCCAAGCCAGACAATTCACAATTACTGGCAAACATAGATGCAATGTTTATGACAGAATATAACGAATACAGAACAAACGAAATATTACGTTCTTTTACATCTGCTGCATCAAAAGCAACACTCCAAGCAACCATGTATAATTCAAATTCCAAATCATCTGGTATAATGGGAATATTATCTTCTGTTTATACTGTTGCATCTTCTAATTCAGATGTTCGCACATGGGCAACATTGCCAAAATATATCTATGTAATACGAAATGATAAAAATAAACTTCAGGAAAATAATTTAATATACACACGAATAATAAATGATAAAATAACAGATAATAAAACAATAAAATTACAAGGAGTAAGAAAATGAAAAAAATTATACCAATTACATTATGTGCCCTAGTTTCTGCATGTGGCGGAACAAGTGTTGTTGATTTAAATAACGAACAAGAAGTATCCAATATGCAACAAGTTATGGAACTTGAATATCGTGATTGGACAAACACAGCCGAAAACATGACCAAATCTTTGATTGCAAGTGGTGCATTGGACAAAACACAAAAACCAATTATTGCAATGGGCGATATGATAAACGACACAACACAACGTTTTGACACAGATGTTTTAACTAAAAAAATACGCACAACATTGTTAAAATCTGGCAAAGCGCAAATATCAACAAATTTCAATGGCGAAGACACAAATTCAAACAAAGTTCGCACATTGCGTGACAACAAAGAATATGCCCAAGACACTATTGCAACAACAGGGACTTTGATTGCACCAAATATGTCATTATCTGGAAAAATGTTGCAAAGAAATTTGAAATTAGAATCTGGTTGGTTTTCATCTGTTGATACACGTGTAGAATATTATCTTCAAATGACATTAACAGATTTGAAATCTGGTTTATCTGTATGGGAAGACGAACAACCAATTATCAAAGAAGGCACCCATACACCAACATGGTAAAAATATTTTCATAAAAAAACACCGGCAATCGCCGGTGTTTTTTTACATTGCCGTGTTATATGCACATTCACCTGTTTTATAATTGTATTCTCCATACTGATAAGTAATCGGATCATCTTGTGTATCTGGCAACCATGTTGTGATACACGGATTCGATATACACGTATTATCTTTCCAAATACAATTTTGATGTGAAACACATTCTTCTGCAGTTCCACCGGAAAAATCAGCACAAGTTTTTACACCAGATACTTTCCACCCAACAAATTTATAACCTTGTTTTCCAACTATATGTGTTGATTTTTGTACTGTTCCATCATAGTTATTTATTGTTTTATCTGTGCTACCAGCCTTTACTCCTTGTGTGTTTGCCCAGTTTATAGTTATTATATTTGGTCTAAAATCGGCATCCATATCAGATGTTGCTTCATCTTCTGAAACACCTAACTCTGATACATTACATGTTCCTGGTCTTTCTTCGCCAGCATTATAATGACGAACTATCATACCAAAGCCATCTATGGAA
>JAGHTM010000050.1 GCA_018065345.1 Candidatus Enterousia merdequi
TTCATTACGAATAATTGTTGCATTACATTTGGCATAGACAATCTCCTATACGATAGTGTTTACAAGTGACTATATCATTGTATTTACATTTGTCAATACATTTATATATACTGTTGTAATGACTGAAGTATAGGCAATTGTGTTGAAAGTAGTGTGACATAATTTTTTTGATTTTTTATATTTGCATATTAAAATCTTTTAATTTATTATTTATAACCGTTAAAGGAAAGGTGTTTATATGCGTAAATTTATATATTCTATTATAATTGCTTTGTCTTGTTTTGTTATTTCAAGTGCACGTGCTGAATTGCATGTTGATGTTGTTGCTGGTGGGGTTGATCCCATTGCTATTGCTGTCCAAAAGTTTGAAGTTTCTGGCAAGGTTTCAAATTCTGATGCGAAAATGTTAAGGGAGGTTGTTGAAAACGACTTAAAAAGAACAGGGCTTTTTAGAATTGTGAACCATGATGCTTTCCCAGAATTTGTAAAAATGAACGAAATGCCTAATTTTCAAAGTTGGACTGCGATAAAAACTCAGGCTTTGGTCCAAGCAAGTATTACAAATGAGGGTAAGGATAATTACAAATTAGAGTTTTATTTGTGGGATGTTAATGGACAAGAACAAATAGAAGCACAAAGTCTAATTGCATCAAAAAAATCTGTTCGTCGTTTGGCTCATATAATGGCAGATGCTATTTATGAAAGATTGACTGGTGAAACTGGGTACTTTGATACTCAAATAATATTTATTGCAGAAACCGGTTCTGTGACAGAGCGTGTTAAACGTATGGCTATAATGGACCAAGATGGTTATGGTATGCGTTATTTATCTGATAAAAATACATTCGTTATGTCACCGCATTTTTCTCCTAATATGTCGACAGTAGTATTTTTGTCTTATCGTAATGATGATCCTATGGTATGGGTTCTTGATTTAGATTCTGGCGATCAAACAAAATTAGGAAGTTTTGGCGGAATGAGTTTTGCTCCAAGATTTTCGCCAGATGGGAACAAGGTTGCTTTGTCTTTGGTGAAAAATGGGATAACTAATATTTATGAATATAATATTTCCTCAAAATCTCTTCGTCAATTGACTTTTGGAAATCATATTGATACAAGTCCTTCGTATTCCCCAGACGGAAGATATATGGCATTCAATTCTGATTCAAGTGGTTCTCAACAGATACATGTTCTTGATTTGAATACAGGAAATCAAAAACGTATAACATTTGGTTCTGGACGTTATGCAACTCCGGCTTGGTCGCCAGATGGACAATTTATTGCTTTCACAAAAATAGCAGATAATACATTTTATATTGGTATCATGAACCCAGAAGGTCGTCATGAAAAAATATTGGCTGGTGGTTGGTATATGGAAGCGCCATCGTGGGCTCCAGGTTCTCGTCGTGTTGTATATTATGAAACAGAGCGCACTGAAGATGATGAAGAACGTGTAAGTCATATTCGTAGTGTTGATATAACTGGTCAAAATATTTATGATATTGAATTACCAGACGGTTTGAATGGAACAGAACCTACATGGTCACCAAAATTGCCATAATGAAGAAATTATATACGATTCTTTTTGGCTGCTTGTTATGTGCAAATGTTTTTGCTGTTCCTGTTCGAGTTGTGCGTATCATAGATGGTGATACTTTTGTTGCAGATGTTTTATTGGATAACGATATAAAAATAAAAACAGTATCTGTGCGACTTCGTAATGTTGATACCCCAGAATTACATGGAAAATGTGAAGATGAAATAAAACAAGCAAAATATGCCAAACAACGTCTTGGCGAATTGTTGCCTGAAAATTCTATTATTGAAATAGATCATATAAAAAATGATAAATACCAAGGGCGTATAGATGCAAATGTATATGATTTTGCGAACAGAGATGTTGGCCTTGTTTTAGTGGAGGAACAAGTTGGACGTCCGTATTCCGGTGGAAAAAGAAAATCTTGGTGCGATTAGCAATATGGTTGGTTTATTGCAGATTGGATTTCTGTTAAAGTTGCAGATGAAGGTAATTCTTGACCAATACAAATATGAGCAATTCCTGGTTTTATTTTACCGCGTTTAGGCCAATATAATCCGGAATCCGTGCTTACAGGTGTAATTGGTAATTTCAAATTTTCTGCCAGAAATAACAAACCGCGTTTTAATGGAACTTTTTGTTCAGGGGCAACACGAGTTCCTTCTGGGAATATTATCAAAGTCATATCTTTCATGATATTGTTCATAACACTTTCTGTTAGTTTAAGCATATTTGTTGCGCCACGTGTCCTATTTACCCCGATTAAACCAATTCGCTTGAATGCCCAGCCATAAATTGGTATCCAAAGTAATTCTCGTTTCATAATAAAGAAAGCATTTGGTATATGAGTTACTAATACGGCGACTTCAAGTACGGACATATGTTTTGCTGCTATGATAGTGCGTCCGTCAAGACGTTGATTTATATTATGTTGAACTGGTATCCCGTTTTCGCTATTCAAAGGATAATGTATTTCGTATTTTATTCCCCCAATAATTCTTGTTATAAATAAAACACCCCACGCGTCTGTTACAACAAGTAATCTTTCAAGTTTGCTTGATATCAAGCCGATTACCAGCAATGGCGAAAATGCCAAAAACCAAATAAAAAGAACGCTTTTAAATAATATTGTTCTAAGCATTTTAATTTTCCTTTATTCCAAATAGTGTAACAAGATATTTTAGATATTCAATTGCCCATCGTTTTACACGAACCGGTGCTGGCATTCCTGTTAGTGAAGCAGGGCATGCGATAATATCTGTGTTTGGTAAAGTTTGATGTAATAAATACATTGCACGATTCATGTGGTCTTCAGTTGTCACAATAACTATGCGATTCATCTGTTCTTGTTCGACTATGTTCTTTATTGCAAGTGTATTTTGGTATGTTGATTTTGATAAAGATTCAATACGAATATGCTTTTT
>JAGHTM010000052.1 GCA_018065345.1 Candidatus Enterousia merdequi
ATAGAATATAATACAAAAATATAATTTGTCAAGATATATTTTGTTTTTTATAAATAAAATTAAAACCACCCATCTAGGTGTCTTTTTTAATGATTTATTGACTTTGATTTGTTGAAAAATTCTAGCACAGTTTTTCCTGTTCTATCCAATAATTTGGTAGGAATTTGTTCTAATTTTACAGACGGATTTCCCCTGAATTTATCTGCGATTGCATATGATAAGATTGCCATTATTTCTTGTGTTTTTCCTTGTCTGTATAATTGCAATATATTTTCCAACTTATTGTCATTAAGATTTAACAGGCTTTCATATGATTTAAGAGTCTTTTTTCGCAAATCTCTAAGAATCATTCCAATTCTGGCACCACTAAGATAGAAAAATGTTCCTATTTCATCCATAGAGAACGGTTCGTGTCTTTCGTATTTTAATAACAATCGTTGTTCATCCTTGGTTTTTGTGGTTTTTTGAGCAAGCATATAAAATTCATCCGATATATGTCTTTCTGTGTTTTGTTCCGTTTTCCAATGTGATTCATTTTCAAATACATCTTCTGGATAATTCGCATCATATGTGGCAGTATATAGTTTCACAGCATGAACTGTTCTTGATCTTACATAAGCTGCCCTGTTAAACAATTTATAAAAATATTCCAATACTGCCTTTGTTACTATTGTATCCATATCTGTATTTATAAATTGCTTGAAGTTTTCTTTGCCATACACAAATTCAAATAACTTCAGATCAAAAGGTATCAAACTTTGAATTTGTTCGTATTTTTGTTTAAAATTCAATTTTCTTTCAGCATTTTCTGTTGCTTTCTTGAAAGCCAAATCTTTTCGTTTTTGTTTAACTGCCGTTGGATAATTTTTTATTTTCGCCAACAATGATAATATATTATCTGGTACAGAAATTCCATTACGACCACGAATATAGATAAGGTGCTTTATGTTTTCTAAAGTTGTACTTTGTTCGCTGTCAATTTCTGGTTGATGTCCTTTTTCTTCGCAGAATTTTAAAATATCTTGTAATTGTTGCAATAATTGCTTGTCCATATTTTCAACTTTATGGGCACTTGATACTTTTGACATAATAAACTTCTCCATATGTTACTTTTGTTGCAATTATACCACAAATAGTTCGAAAGTGGTAGGAAAATAACAATTTTGAAAATATGACTTTCGAACTCTGTGGGAATAATAAAAGAGTAAGGAGATGGATTTATTTCGCTTTGCTTCATTGACTGCGGATTTTTGCCTTTGGCAAACCGGCATACTTATGTCTACTTAATCATATTTAGAGATGGATTTCGCTCGACACTGGGTGTCTGCGCGGCATTCGTTAGCGTTCAAACTTCGCGTTGCTCGTTTTTACTTACTCATTGTGAACCGGCAACTGTGTTGCATGGTATTAAATCAATAATTCCTCAATAAATTTAAATAAAAAGGCACCCATTTGGGTGCTTTTTTATTTAAACTGGTTGCGGGAGATGGATTTGAACCACCGACCTTCAGGTTATGAGCCTGACGAGCTACCGG
>JAGHTM010000102.1 GCA_018065345.1 Candidatus Enterousia merdequi
CCATTTTTGCCAAAAACTTCTGAATAAAGCGCTTGTAAAGTTTCTAAAGTATCAACACTTTGTATTTTATCTTTCATATTTTCCCCATTTATAAAAAAATTAAGACCGTATGCTCTACGGTCTTATATTCTTACAAAACAAAAGCCTGCCGTAAAGCATTATTTAGCGTTTCCGGCAATAAATCGTTTTGCTGTATCAACCAATGTTGAAAAGTTTTTATCTGCATCGTATGCCATTTGGGCCAAAACTTTGCGGTCCAAAACAATACCAGCTTTTTTCAAACCATTCATAAATTGGCTGTATGTTAAACCGTTGCTACGAACAGCAGCATTGATACGAACAATCCATAAAGAACGAAAATCACGTTTCTTTTGACGACGATCGCGATATGCATATTGTCCTGCTTTTTCAGTTTTTTCACGTGCAGCACGATAAGTTGAATGATGACGAGCCAAATAACCTTTAGCACGATCAAGTATTTTCTTATGTTTTTGTTTAACGGTTGTTCCGCGTTTTACTCTTGCCATAATTGCCCCCTTTGATTATTTCAAACCATATGGAGCCAAGATTTTAGCCTGACCCATCATGTTTTCGTTCAAATACTGTGGTTTAATCCCTGCTTTGTTAGCACGTTTGGATTTATGCAACAGACATTTGTGGTGAGCATTTCTAGCAACACGGATTTTACCAGTTGCAGTCATAGACGCACGTTTTTTCAAGTACGATTTTGTTTTCATTTTTGGCATTTTTTATCCTTTTTTTTACCCTCGTGGCAATGCCTTGCCATGTCGGTTGATGAATATTTTGCCATAATAAAAAGAAAAATCAAGTTTTTATTGAATATTCAATTTTTTACGATTAAAGTTAAAAACATGACCAAAGATAAACTATCTTATAAAATCACTAAAATTATAAAATCTGCTTTGGCAGCAGTGGCCGTACCCGTGTTTATAGTATATATTATGATTGCAAAACCTGACTATGCTATTATGAATGGTCTTGCCCATATTGTACTGCCTGTTGCAAATGTCGTTGGTGATATTATAACTTGGCCTGTGCGTGTTATTGGTAAAAGTGTAAATTGGGTTCGCGAAACATCAAGATTACGTCTTGAAAACGAAGAATTACGTGTTCGTTTAGATGAAGCCTTGGCTAATAAACACAACTGTGATATAGCTATTCTTGAAAATCAAAAATTAGAACAAGAAATAGACATCAAAAAATCTTCCCCGTATCAGTCTGTAATAGCAGATATTCAATTCGACGGCTCTGTATTTCATCACAACACTTTTTTAATAAATCGTGGTAAAAAATCTGGTCTTGAAAAAGGTCTGGTTGTTGTTTCTTTTGATAACAGATTAGTTGGAACGATTGTTGATTGTGGCTCACAATTTTGTCGCGTTCGTGCATTAACTGATTCAGATACAAATATTGCAGTCCGTATAACAGGGTCTGACATTTCTGGTTTTTTACGTGGAAACGGAAAATCAAAAGCATATATTGGATTTTTCAACGATACTCAATTTGTTGCTCGTTCTGGATTAAAAGTTATAACAAGTAATATAAGTGGTATTTTACCTGCTGGAATATATATTGGGGATATGATTGATGAAAACCAAATAGATGTATTAAAACCAAATCAAATATCGCGCGTTATGATATTAAAATATAATAATCAAGATTCTTATAAATGATACGGAACATAATATTATTTTTGAAAAAATCTTTGCCATTTTTATGCACTTTGTTTTTGTGGCGTTTATCTATTTATTTTTGGAATCCATGTGGTATATTGGCTTTGATACCTATATTTTATTGGTCTTTTGTAAAGCCAATTCATATGTTTTCGTTATTCTGTTTGTTTATGTGCTTTTTAATTGACTACAGATGTAATCTACCATTATTTTGGACATGTTTATATTGTTTATTTTATGCTGTAAACGGTTTTCAAAATTATATAGATTTTCAAAGTACAGAGACAAAATCACGTTATGCTTTTATGGTATTTTCTGGACTTGGAATCTTGATTTTAATATTTTATGGTTTAACATGGAAAAACTTTATAAATAATTTATGGTTATTTTTATGGTTAAATGTTTTATATATTCCAATAACATCATTAGATAAATGGGCACAAAATCATGATAGACACTGAAATAGCACGCACATTTGATAGACGAAGTGCACTGTTTCTTACAGGTGGTGCTTGTTTGACGTCTTTTTTGGTTTTACGTATGTTGCAGATGCAGGTTTTTAACTATAAAGAATACCTTAAAAAAAGCGAAAATAATTCATTCAGGGTTCAGATAACAATGCCAAAACGTGGCAGCATTTTATCAGACGATGATACAATTATTTCCCGAGATATTCAAATATATAGAATATATGTTATTCCAGAAGAAACAGATAATATAAACGATGTAATAAATACAGTTGTAAAAGAATTAAATTTAAGAAAAAAAGCAGTTGATAGAATTTGGAAAACTATAAAAAAGCAAGCCAAATTTCAACCGGTATTAATATCTGAAAATTCAGATTGGAATACACTAGCAAATTTATCTGCTAAAAATATTCCTGGGGTTCATATAGACGACGGTTTCTCCCGTATGTATGAAATGGGACCTGCTGGGGCTCAAATTTTTGGTTATGTTGGCGCACCTAAAAAACCAGAACCAAACACTCCGTTTTTTACAACAGGTATAAATGGTCTTGAAAAAAGATTTAATGATGATATGTGTGGAAAATCTGGAAAAACCGTTTATATAACAAATGCTCTTGGTCGTGTCACTGGTGAAGATAAAACACAATTTGTAACACCAATCGTTGGTAATAATATAAAAACAACTATAAAAGAAAATGTTCAAAAAACATTGTATGATTCATTGGCATTAAATCGTGCCGGATGTGGTGTTGTACTGGATATAAAAACAGGAAGTATTCTTGCTATGGCTTCTACACCAAGTTTTGATCCAAATAATTTCAAAAAAGATGATGGCGAAGAATATATTTCTTCTTTGTTAGATGATGTCGCTAAACCTTTTATGAATAAAACAATTGAAGGTTTATACCCACCTGGCTCTACTTTTAAAATAGTTGTTGCTTTGGCTGCACTTGAAAGTGGTGCATTGAACCCAAGTGAAAAAATATTTTGTCCTGGATATTGGGAATATGGTAATCACAGATATCATTGTTGGGAAAAACATGGCCATGGAAATGTAGATTTATATGGCGCATTAAAACATTCTTGTGATACTTATTTTTATCAAATTGCTCTGCGCATTGGCATAGATGCAATAAAAAATATGGCATTAAAACTTGGATTAAATAAAAAATATATGGACGATGTCTTGGCACATGAAATGCCTGGAATTATACCAGATAGAAAATGGAAAGAAAAAAATATTGGTTCTTCTTGGGTTCATGGAGATACTATTATATCTGGTATTGGACAAGGATTTATTTTAACTAATTGCTTACAACTGGCTGTTATGATTGCACGTGTTGTATCTAATAAAGAAATTTATCCACATTTAATATATTCAAATAAAAATCCAACTTTCAAAAAACTTGGTCTTCAAGATAAAAACATTAAACATGTTTTGCGTGGTCTTGAACAAGTTACCCAACAAGGTGGAACTGCATCAGGTAGTGCAATCAATGTAAACGGTCAAAAAATGGGTGGCAAAACAGGAACTTCACAAGTTCGTAATATTTCTAAAAAAGAACGTGACAGCGGTGTATTAACAAATGAACAATTAAAATGGAATTTAAGAAATCATGGTTTATTTGTTGGATATGCACCAACAGATAATCCAAAATACGCAACATGTATAATTATGGAACACGCTGGTGGTTCATCATCTGCAGCGCGAACAAGTGCAAAAATTATGAAGGAATTATTAAAATAATGTCTATGATAACACGCGTTTCTAATGCAAATATGATGACTTTTGGTGAAAAGTTATCACGTTTTTCATGGGCATTTTTTATACCTATGTGTGTTGTTTTATTATTTTCTATTGTTGTTTTATTCAGTGCTGGAAACGGTTCTTGGCAACCTTTTGCAGCATCACAATTATTAAAAATAATATTCGGTATGGCTGTGTTTTTTTATGTATCTTTTTCAAATATAAAAACATGGATAAAACATTCTTATTTTATATACGTCATCGCTTTGATTCTGGTTATTCTTGTAACATTTGTTGGAGATGTTGGTATGGGGGCTCAACGTTGGCTTTCGCTTGGTTTTATAAATATCCAACCATCTGAATTCATAAAAATTGCTTTTGTTTTGGCTTTGGCACGTTATTTTGCGTGGAAAAACAGCGTAGAATTATCACAATTTAAAAACTATATAATTCCTATATTTATGTTACTTGTTCCTTTTGTTTTGATTTGCGCTCAACCAGACCTTGGGACAGGTTTATCACTTGCGTTGATTACAATTGGTATGTTTTATATTGTAGGTGCAAATAAAAAATGGTTTTTAATTTTAGGTATTCTTGGAATGTTAGCACTTCCTGTTGTTTGGTATGGCGGTATGCATGATTATCAAAGATCGCGTATAATAACATTTATAAATCCAGACAAAGATGCCCAAGGCGCTGGTTATCAAATAAATCAGGCAAAAATAGCCTTTGGTTCTGGCGGTATTATTGGCAAAGGTTATATGTCTGGAACACAATCACAGCAATCTTTTTTACCAGAAAAACAAACAGATTTTATATTTACTATGATGGGTGAAGAATTTGGTTTTGTTGGTGCATTTATACTTTTAACGATATATTCGTTTATTACATTTATGCTGTTTTGGGCGGCAAAAACATGTAGAAATCGTTTTGGGCAACTGGTTTGTTTTGGTTTTATGTTGAACTTTTTTATTTATTATTTTATAAATATTTCTATGGTACTTGGTGTATTACCAACAGTTGGTGTTCCTTTACCATTAATGTCTTTTGGTGGAAGTAGTTTAATATCATTGCTTTTTGGCTTTGGTTTGTGTCAAAATGCTCATATCCACAAAGACCAACAATTATCATCCAAAGGATTTTGAAAATGAACTTATTAATTGTAGAATCTCCATCAAAAGCAAAAACTATTGAAAAATATCTTGGTAATGGTTGGCGTGTGATCGCGTCTATTGGGCATGTTCGTGATTTGGTTCCAGAATCTGGAAGTGTAGATACAGAACATGATTTTAATCCAAAATGGCAAATTATGCCGGGCAAAGAAAAACAATTAAAACTGATTATAGATGAATTAAAAAAAGCAGATAATATATATCTTGCATCCGATCCTGACCGTGAAGGGGAAGCAATTGCTTGGCATATCAACGATATATTAAACGCAAGAAATGTATTAAAAGGTAAAAATGTATATCGTGTTGCTTTTCATGAAATTACAAAAAATGCTATAATTGAAGCATTAAAAAATCCACGCGAAATAGACAATAATCTTGTTGATGCGTATATGGTTCGCAGAATTCTTGATTATTTAATTGGTTTCGGTATATCACCATTGCTTTGGAAAAGAAATCTTGGAAAATCTGCTGGACGCGTTCAAAGTGTTGCTGTACGACTTGTTGTTGATCGTGAAAAAGAAATAGAAAGTTTTAAACCTGTTGAATTTTGGAGTGTTACTGCAAATTGTTATTTTAATAAAATAAATTTTGATGCAAATCTTACAAAATTTGATGGTAAAAAAATAGACAAAATGACCCTGGAAAATGAATCTATGGTCAAAAAAATAGTTTCTGAAATACAAACACCAACAACTGGTAAAATATCAAATATTGAAAAAAAGAAAACTCAAAGACATGCTGCTGCACCATTTACAACATCTACACTTCAACAAGAAGCAGCACGTAAATTACATTTTTCTTCTAAACGTACAATGATGACAGCACAGAAATTATATGAATCTGGTTTTATTACATATATGCGAACAGATGCTACTAATTTATCTGTTGAAGCAGTCAATGAAATTCGTGAATATATATCAAAAGAATATAGTGATAAGTTTTTACCAAAACAACCTAATGTTTATGTAACAAAATCTAAAAATGCACAAGAAGCACACGAAGCAATTCGTCCTACACACTTCTTAAATACAAAAGTAGATTTAAGTGGTGATGAATTAAAATTATATGATTTGATTTGGAAAAGAACTGTTGCATGCCAAATGTGTAATGCTGAATTTGATTCTGTATCTGTTGATATAAATGTTAAAAATTCTGTATTTCATTGTGTTGGAACAACAAGAACTTTTGATGGTTTTATGAAAGTTTATATTGAAGATAATGATGATGAAAATGAAAATAATGATACAAAATTACCAGAATTAAATATAAACGACGAAATTGAAATAAAATCTTTGAAAACAGAACAACATTTTACACAACCACCTGCACGTTTTACAGAAGCATCTCTTGTTAAAAAACTTGAAGAACTTGGAATAGGGCGTCCATCAACGTATGCAACTATTATGTCAACTATTGTTGATAGAAAATATGTTGAACAAGATAAACAACATCGTTTTCATCCGACAATATCTGGTTGGGTTTTAATTTCTTATTTATCTAATTACTTCAAAGATTTAGTTGATGTCAATTTTACCGCTAAAACGGAAGATACATTAGACGAAGTTTCAAATGGAATAAAAGATAAATTATCTTCATTAAAATCATTTTGGAATCCAACAAAAGAAATTATAAATTCTGTCAAAGATGTAAAAATTACAGATATTATAGATGCTATAAATAAATATATGTACGATCATTTGTTCAAAAAAAATGGTAATAAATGTCCAAAATGTGGTGGAAATCTTGGAATAAAATTATCTAAATACGGACCTTTTATTGGCTGTGATAATTATCCAAAATGTAATTATACTATTAAATTATCAGATAAACCTGACGATATTATTGATGATTCTAATGAAAACAAACAAAAAGAAAAAGACCTTGGTGAAGGTATAATATTCAAAATTGGAAAATTTGGACCATATGTAACAGATGGTCAAAAAAATGCATCTGCAAAAAAATATAATTTTGATACTATTACTTTGGAAATAGCAAAAGAATTATTAAACAGCGATAAAAAGAAAATAGAACCTGTAATGATTGGAATAAATCCAAAAACTAATAAACCAATATATTATTACAGTGCTGGAAAATATGGTCCATATTTATCATCAAATAGTGTAAATGTATCTGTGAAAGAACAACCTTCTTTGGATGCCGCTATTGATTTAATAAATAATAAGAAAACAATAAAAAAGGTAAAATAATTGTCTAAATTTGATAATTCTTTTACAGATGAATTAAGACAAAGATTATCTTTGGTAGATGTTATTTCACGCCGTATACCATTAAAAAAGAAAGGTCAAAATTATTGGGGTTGTTGTCCATTTCATAATGAAAAAACACCTTCATTTTCTGTAAATGAAGATAAAGGTTTTTATCATTGTTTTGGTTGTGG
>JAGHTM010000094.1 GCA_018065345.1 Candidatus Enterousia merdequi
TTCTATTATTAAACTTCCTATGTCAGAGTGTATCAAAAAACACCGATTCGGTGCAAGAGCAAATCTTACTAATTTTACAACAAATTATTTTGGACAAAAAATGTTTTTGCCACGATTATTTAGATAAAATTTTTTCAATTTTATTACGAACTTTTTTAATGTCTTCGTATTTTTTTATACTTCCGTGTTCTGCAAAAGATATATCACCAGTTTCTTCAGAAACAACCAGCACAACAACTCTGGATGTTTCAGACATTCCCAAAGCCGCTCTGTGACGTGTTCCATATTTCCACTGTAATTGATTTTGCGATAATGGCAATATTGCTCCAGCATATTGAATTCTGTTATCTGCAATTATCACCGCCCCATCATGCAATGGCGTTTTATTAAAAAATATTGTCAATAATAATTCACTTGAGATAACAGAGTCTATTTTTGTTCCATATCTTTCAAGCACTATATCTTCCATAGATTCCGGAAAAACAATCAAAGCACCAGTACGTTTTTCAGACATAAATTCAACTGCTTTGACTATTTCTTCTGTATTTCTACGAATTTTATCATTTTGCTTAGAATCTTGTTTAAAAGCAAAGATTATATTACGAAGCCCTTTTATATTCCCCATCAATGCTAAAAACTTTCGTAATTCTGGTTGAAAAATCACAATCAACGCAACAGATAAAAATAAAGCTGTCCAATGCAAAAAACGACCAAGCAAATATAAATGTAACATTGGCAAAATAAAACTGAAAGCCCATAAAATTCCAATTCCAAACAAGCCACGAACTAATTTTTCAGAAGATGTATTTTTGATAAAACTAACATAAAAAGCATACACAGCGACAGCTATGATTACAACTTGAACAATATCCAGCCAATTAAACATTTTCTATCCTTTATTTTTTATAAAGTAAATCTTTAGTTAAATCCTGTATTGGAGTATTCATCCAATCTGGATCGTCACGTTTTGTCGGAGCACCTTTTTCCTTAGCCGTATCATAAGGTTTATCATCCGCCAACCACCCTTCCAATAAATCACCTGCTAACAAACCAGCAACCAATCCCCCTGCAATACTTAAACCACCAGTCAAAGGCGCTAAAAGCAAACCTATACCAACTGCAGATCCAACCTTACCTACAACTGCAGCACCACTGATTTTAAAATCTGGTTCTGCTAAATTTCCAGATATTTGCATAACATTCACAAGATTCCCTGACAACGATAATTTCAATCCTCGCACTGGAACGGAAGCCAAGGACAAATCTATTGTTTCTTTACCTAAATCCAAATTCCCAGCTAAACGCATATTTACAACATGAGTTTCAACAGCCACCCCATTTTGTGTTTCTATCAAACCATTTCTTAATTTAAGATTTGCAATGGCTCCATCTATTTCTATCATATCGCGTTTATTACCGGTAAATAAATCTTCAACATTATGACGCAGTGACGTTAAAAAGTCTCCACCGTACATATATTCAACCAAATCAGAATGAGCAAAACCTTTATCAATAGAATAAACCATAACCGGCCCTGTTATTGTTTGCATTATCTGTGACATATCAGCACCTTGGGCTTTGAGATACAAATCTAAATTCATAGGCAAACCAGAAATAATTTTATCATAATATATTTCTTTTAATATTTCTCCAACATTAAATTTTTCGCCATGTGCCGCAAAATTCACCGTATACACACCTTTACTATTTATTTCACCATCAATAACAGCTTTTATATTTCCTTTTGCAAAACCAGTATTTGTATCTATTCGCAATTTATGATTATGTACATTAATTTCTGCTTTCATATTAGACAGATACAAAGAGCGATATACTGTAAAATGTTTTATTTTGATATCAAGATCGACATCCATATTATATAAATATTTTCCAAGCAATGGCATATCATGAAAAACATTTAATTCTCTATCAGGATGTACCCACTCTTGACCTGCCCCAAACCATTCTGGGAAAGATTTATATACATCTATGTTATCAGACGTAATTGTCGCATGCAAAACAGGACTTGTTGTATTAAAATCATACTTTCCAGAAAACACAAGAGACGATTTATCAACAGACAACGTAGATTCTTTAAAAGAAACCGCATTTTCATTAAAAGTACCAACTATATTTAATTTAATTTTTGGGACTTTCATTATATTCACATTTAACCAAGCACCAGATTTTTTTATATTTGGTATTTCACCACTCAACATAAAATCTGTTGGCAATTTGTTGTTTCCATCCAAATTTATATCTGCTATCAAGGGTTCTCCACCTGTAGCAAAAGCTATATGCACAGGATATACATTTCGTTCTTTATCATATTTAGAAAATTGTATAATAAAAGGGAGGTTTTTATCATAAGGTTTTATCCAACCTGTATATTCCATCTTTTTCTGTCTTATATCATTATGAATTCCAAAACTTGCCAAAGAATATTTTTTGCCATAAATATTCGCAGATATATTTTGAATTTCTAAACCAGAAAAAGGGAATTGTGTTACAGGATAAATTGCCCCATCATTTTTTTCTGTATTCGGCTGTTCTTCTGGTGTTTGTAAATTATTAAAGACAACAGAACTATTTCCTTTTTCATCTTTTTCTATAGAAACTTTTGCATCATGAATTCTTATATATCTAATGGCAGGTTTTGATTTAAACAAAGATAAAAAATCTAAACGAACATCTATTTTTTTTGCAGTAAATATATTTTTATTTTTCGCCCAATCTGCACCTTTTATATAAATTTCATTTAATTCAATTTCTGGTTGTAAAGAAAAACGCCAAGAAATTTCACCATCTATTTCTATTGGCATGTTAGTACTATCACGCAACGTAGATATAATATTTCCACGCAATGATTCAAAATTTATTTGATGTAAAGCTATAATAAACGCAACTAACAACCCCATAAAAAACAAGGCCAACATTCTTAACATCAATATATGTCTTTTATAAAATGTATATAAAAACATATTTTCCACCTATGGTAATTGCAACTCTAAAAACTTTATAACAGATTGCATAAAATCCGGAACATTTGCACGCACAGTCATTGTTTTTCCAGTTCCAGGATGTTTAAAAGTTATTCTGTATGCCAATAAAAATAATTTTTGCGTTTTTAACAAAGATTCAAATATTGAATTATTTTTTTTGCTTTGTTTATAACCGTATAAATCATCCCCTATGATTGGTGCCCCAAGAGAAAAAGCGCTATGCAATCTTAATTGATGTGTTCTTCCTGTCTTTGGAGAAAACAAAACCCACGACAACAAACCAGACGCTTCGCTTAAAACTTTGTATTCTGTTATTGCACGTTGAGCAACAATTTCTTTCGGTATTTTTGCAAAATCATCAAACACATATCCTTTCGCAACATAATTATCAATAATTCCAGTACGTTCACTCAAAGTCCCATTTAACAAAGCAAGATATTCTTTGTGCGCTGTTTTATTTTGGAATTGCAAAGATAAATCTTGAGCAGCTTTCTGATTTTTGGCAACAACCAATAAACCACTGGTTTCTTTATCTATTCTGTGAACCAAAGATATTTTGTCGTATGGGAACAAAGCAGCAGCCATTTTATCAATTGATTTTTTTATTCCTGTTCCACCTTGAACAGCCAATCCAGCAGGTTTATTAAAAACAACAATATCTTTATCATTATGTATGATACATTGTCTTAAATTTTCTAAATCAGTTAAAGAAAACTTTTCACCAGTTTCTGTTTTATTAACCTTTTTATAAGAAGATAAAGTCGGTGGAATTCTTATTACATCCCCTGTTGATAAAATCTCTGCTCCATGGCATCTTGAAGAATTTATTCTTATTTGACCACCACGGCAAAGTTTATAAAAATCACGCTGTAACATTCCTGGATAATTACGTAAAAACCAACGCAACAAACGTGTACCAGCATCTACATCAGAAATAGTAATAAATTCTGCTGCCATTTAATTATTCACCATATGTAATAGAAACTATATTATTATTCCCATCCACACAATTCCCAGAAGCGCCACTTTCTTTGTGATTAGACGATATATAACCAACAGAATCCGTCCATGCCTTGGTTACCAAAGCTTCACAATCTGATTTAGTCAAACCATTTATACGAACAATAAATTGATGTACATTTGAATTATCTACAGACAATTCATAAGTTCCACCGTATGGATTTTTATTACTTATCGACATTGCGGCAAAAATTGTTGAATTATCAATATTAGAAAAATCATCATACCCCTTTAACAATTCTCGAACACCTGTCACTATATTTGTCACATTTTCATTAACACTGCTACGTTTTTGCATACTCATAGCATAATTATATGTAGCAATAGCCGTAGCGGTCAAAGCCATCATTATGGCTAAAACGCCTATCATTTCAATCATTGAACGACCAGATTCTTGTCTCATTTTAATACCCCTTTGATTTTTATAATTTATATAATATCATATTTATTATGAATATTCAATTTAGAGATTTAATTAAAAATGCACCTTTATCACCAGGAATATATAAAATGTATGATGGTGAAGGTAACTTGCTATATGTTGGTAAAGCAAAAAACTTGCTAAACCGATTACGCCAATATATAGACGTCTCTAAACTTGAAAACCATAAACAAGTTATGCGCTCACTAGTTACACGCGTCGAATGGGAAATCACTCCTAATGAACAAGATGCTTTAGTTCTGGAACAAAAATTAATAAAAACACTTAAACCAAAATATAACGTGATGCTGACAGACGGAAAAATGTATCCGATGCTGGCATTAACCAATCATGAATTTCCACGTCTGTTAAAATTCCGTGGAAAAATAACACAAAAAAAAGATATCTTTGGTCCATATCCTTCTGTATATGCACTTAATGATACAATCAAAACAATTCAATCAGTGTGCAAAATAAGAACTTGCACAGATACATTTATGCGAAACAGAACACGTCCTTGTTTATTATACCAAATAGGACGATGCAGCGCACCTTGTTGTCTTAAACAAAATGATTATGATAAAAATGTTAAATTGGCTCGTCGTATTTTATCTGGCGACAGCGAACCAGTCATTTCTGATTTAACAACAAAAATGAAAGACTTTTCTGATAAAAACGATTTTGAAAATGCCGCAATTATACGCGATAAAATATCCGCATTAACAAAAACATCAAATCGCGGTATACGACAGAATCAGTCGTATACACAAAATCTACAATGGGATAAAAATGTTTCAGAATTTGAAAATCTTATTGGTTATAAAATAAAATGTGCTGGCGTTTTTGATAATTCTCATTTATTTGGGAAACAACCTGTTGGCGCAATGATTGCTTTTGGTCACAAAGGTTTTATAAAATCATCATA
>JAGHTM010000145.1 GCA_018065345.1 Candidatus Enterousia merdequi
GTCTTTACCCAGCGCAAAGCAAATTTATTCGCGCGACCAATTGCTGCATTTTGTTCATGTAAATATGTTGGTATTTTCCAAACATGCGCTGCAAAAACAGCAGGTACAGAAGCATACCCACCAAAAGCAACCACTTTATCAGGACGAAACAACATAAAACGCAATATCAAAGTGACAGCAGACAAACCTATCTTACCAAGCGCTATGATTTGTTTTATTTTTGATTTTGCCCCAACACCAGCCGCCCAAACAAAAGCAACCCTTGCGTTTTTTGGTTTTCCATCACGAACCATTTGCAAAACACGTCCATCAGAAGATATAGTTATTTTATGTCCGCGTTTTGATAATTCTTGAGCCACACTTAAAGCAGGAAACACATGTCCACCTGTTCCACCTGTTGCAATCCATATTTTCATTTTTATCCCCTTGTTATCTGTTCCACGTATCTTCACGAATAATAGCCAATGCTATACCAAATAATATACAAAAAGTTATAAATGACACACCGCCGTATGATATAAACGGCAATGTCATACCTTTATCTATAACCAAATGCAAAGCCGTCATTAAATTAAAACATATTTGTCCCCCAAACAATGCCGCCATACCAGATAGAGCATACACAACAAAATTATCCTTGGCATGTATTGCATGATTTATCAAATTGTTTAACACAAGCAACAAAAACAACACCAACAAACACGCAATTAACGCGCCCCAAACTTCTGCCAAAGCCGAAAACACAAAATCGTTTGTAGACTCTGGTAAAACATCTTGGACATAAGCACCTGTACCAACTCCAAAAAGCCCACCATGTTTAATTGAATTTATTGAATACCATGCTTGTGTTCGTGGAACTATATCAAAAATATGTGCAGCGCGCGCACGAATATGTGGCATAAACATTAAAGCACATACACCCATTATTCCAGGCACGCAAAACATCGCCGGTATCCATTTTTTTGGAAACCCTGCAACTAAAAGCATCACAAACAAAATACCTACATATAATAACGCTGTTCCAAAATCCGGATGTCTGAATATCATCAAAAGACATATTGCAAAAATTGCAAGATATGGCCACCACGATACTAATTTCATTTTCCACGCTTCTTTATTAAGGAAAATATCACCACCATAAAATTTGTGCATCAGCGCTAAAAACCATGCAGTTATTACAATAAAAAATGGTTTTATAATATCTGATGGCATAAATGTCTGCCCTGCAATATTTATCCACCGATGACTACCATTTTTAATTACTTGGAAAGGGTTGGAAAACGCAGTTAGCAACAATGCAAGAATACCAAACAACAACCCTACAACAGATATTTTGATAATTTGTTTTTTATTCAACATACTGAATACGAACAAACAAATCACACCCAAAAGATAAGGCAAAGATGCACTTTTTATAAAATGATACCATGGATATCCCAAACGTGTAGCATCAGCAGCACCAGCAGTCAGCAAAGTTATTAAACCGACAGCAATCAAAGACAAAACATATACTAAAAGTTTTCTGTCTATTTCAAAATACCAACTTGTAAATTTACTTTCTTCACCATGTGTAATTCTTAACATGTCTTTGCCTATGTTTTACTTTATGCGAATTTTAACAAAACTAATGCAAGGCCAGAAAACAAAATAGATACGATAAAGAATCTATCTACAATTTTTGTTTCTGCCCATCCAAGTTCTTCAAAATGATGGTGTATCGGAGCGCGCAAAAATATACGTTTACCTTCACCAAATATCTTTCTTGTAATTTTGAAAAACATTGTTTGAACGAAAGAAGACAATAAAATTAAAACCATCATACCAGCAGCAACACCCATTATAATTTCTGATTTCAACAACATCGCAACAGTTCCCATAAATCCACCAAGAGCTAACGAACCAACATCGCCCATAAAAATACTTGCTGGTTTCGCATTAAACCACAAGAAACCAAGGACAGCACCAAATACACTTCCAAGCACTGCATACAAAGCACTTGTTTCTGGCAAGAATATAACAGCGTCCATAAAACCAGTTCTTGTTGCGCCATACAGAGCAACAACTAAAACTATCAATACCGGCATATATAATTTGGACAACATACCATCTAATCCGTCTGTAATATTTGTAGCATTTGCAGAACCACATATTACAAAATATGCAAATATGTAATATAAAAAACCTAACGTCAAAGGAACACCGAACAAATACCCAATATTCCAAGTATCCAAAGGCAATTCAAAACTTGAACCTAAAACAATAGATAAATTTGGAACATAACCTGGCATTGTTTTATTTATTAAATACGCCAAAACAATAACACATATTGCTTCCAAACCTAATCTCATAGACGGAGACAAACCATTTGATGCTTTTTTTGATTGGCTGGTTATTTTTTTATAATCATCTGCAAATCCGATAATCGCAAACATCAATAAAGACAGCAAAGCAATCCACCCCGTTCTGTTATGCACAGGCATAAACAACAAAGACGCCACAAATGTTGCAATCAAAATCAATATTCCACCCATCGATGGAGTTCCTGCTTTCTTTTGATGTTCAAGCGGAACGTTTTCACTTATTGGTTGACCTTTACCTTGAACTCTATGCATAAAACGAACAAAAGTTCGACCAAAAACAATCATTATTATAAAAGCCATACCAAAAGCAGCAGCAAATTGAGTCCAGCCACTAGCAAAAAATTGTATTCCTTTTGACACAAGAAAATCAGTTAGCATAAAAACTCCTTTTTATGTCTTTATTCTATCACAAAAAACAGATTAATAAAACGAATATAAAAATATATTTTTAAAATATTCCACCAACAGCAGTTTTTGTAGATTGTTCTTTTACTGTTTGTGGTTTATTTGGTGTTTGTCCAGGCTTAAATACTTCATTTATTATCGTACCATTTGGATCTTGCGACGCAGCAACCCCTGTATTTCTGTTCACACGCACAAAAGTCATACCATCCGGTACAGAAAACGGCTGATTGCTTTCATCTTTTAATGCAACCCGCATAAAATCAGCAAAGACACGTGCCGCCATATGAGAACCAGCCCCTTTGCCGAGTGGCTTTGGGGTATCATAACCAAGATAAACACCTGCAATTAAATTTTTAGAAAAGCCAACGAACCAAACATCTTTTACATCATTTGTTGTTCCTGTTTTTCCAGCAATAGTATGTCCTTCAACACGTGCTTGTTTACCTGTTCCGCGTTCAACAGCACCTTGCAAAATAGAAACTATTTGATATAAACTTTGCGCATCAGACAAAGGTTCTGATTTTTCTTTTTCAACTGGTGGTAGCAAATCTTCAGACCATTCTATTTGTTTTTGTTTTTCACCACCAATTAAATTTCCATATCTATCTTCTATGTAATCAACCATCTTTGGTTCAATAACACGACCACCATTTACAAAAGCAGAATATCCAAGTACCAGTTTCTGCAATGTTGTTTCACCACTCCCCAAAGCTAGCGATTCGTTAATATTTGATAAATCTTGTGGATAAACACCAAATCTTTGTGCTGTTTCAATCGCATCTCTAACCCCAATTTGTTCAACAAGACGAACAGTAGGAACATTACGAGATGTTTCCAAAGAAAAACGCAAAGGTATATTACCCAAGAACTTTCTGTCATAATTTTCTGGTCGCCATTCCTTGTTATTTTCACGCCACCCCACAACTGGTGCGTCTAAAATCAAACTCTCTGGACTCATTCCTTGTTCTAATGCTGACAAGAATATAAACGGTTTTATTGTTGAACCAATCTGGCGATATGCCTGAGTTGCACGATTGAAAGAACTTTCCTTAAACGAACGCCCACCAGACATAGCAACAATTCGTCCTGTATGTGGATTCATTGCTATAATAGCACCTTGTAATTTTGGTTCTGTTGCCGATTTATTGCTGTTAAATGCATCAAGTTCTTTTGCCAAAGCCAAAGATGCAGCACGTTGATATTCTGGGATAATAGTTGTTTTTATATAAAGCCCATCATTATATAATTTTTCACGTCCAATTTGATTCAATAATTTACGACGAACATCTTCTGCAAAATATTGAAAATCCATTTCCATTTGCTGTGAAAATCCAGAATTTATATTCAAAGGTTCTTTTATTGCAGCATCGGCTTCTTCTTGGGAAATATATCCATCATCAACCATTCTGTTCAAAACATAATTTCTGCGCTCTATTGCACGATTTCTGTTGTTTGGTGCTTTTGGTAAAGATGCCAAAAAAGCACATTCAGACAATGTTAAATCTTTTACTTGTTTATTAAAATAAGACAATGCGGCAGAACCAACACCATATGCACGCGCCCCAAGGAATATTTCATTAAGATACAAAGTCATTATATGTTTTTTTGAAAAACTTCTTTCTAAACGCAAAGCCAAAATTGCTTCTTTAACCTTTCTTGAAATAGTTCTGTCCGAAGTTAAAAAGAAATTCTTAGCAACCTGTTGTGTAATTGTTGAAGCACCAGTAAATTTCGTATTAAATCCAACCAAGCGCATTGCGTTATTAAAACTTGCACGAATAATACCTTGAATATCTATACCTGGATGTGTCCAGAAATTTTGATCTTCGGCAGCAATAAAAGCATTTATCAATTGTGGAGGCATATCTTCAAAATCAATAAACACGCGTCTTTCTTCGGCATATTCAATAAGAAGCGAACCATCACTTGCATACAAACGGGTTGCCACAGGTGGTGTATATGTTGCCAGATTTTTATAATCTGGTAAATCATTTCCATAAATCAACACCAATGCCGCCAAACCAGCAATTCCAGCGACAATGCACCAGAAAATAAAATTGACAAACATACGTAGATATTTTTTCATCACATACTAATTTTATGTTAAAAAAAACAACTTTGCAAGTAATGGTTATAAAAAAACGGCGTTATAATTACGCCGTTTTCTATAATATTTATTCTTTTACAATTCAACTTTGCCATTTGTAGCAATAACATCACCAGACACAGAAGAAAATTTTCCACCAGCTTCCTTGACCAATAATTCACCAGCAGCAATTTCTGCGAAATCAAGTGGATCAGATACAAAAGCATCCATTTTACCAGAAGCAACCCATGCTAAATCTAAAGCTGGGCAACCTGTTTCACGTGCAGTCCCTTCAATTACAGGACGCATTCCAACTGTATTATATCCAATTGTCAAATCTTGTGGTTCTTTCAAATTAGAGACACGTATTCTTTCAGAATGGTATGCAGAAAAAACATATGCACCATTACCACTTTCTGCATAATACAATCTTTCTTCTATTGGAGAATAAACCAAAGCGATTTTTGTTTCATCGTTTGAACGCAAAGCCAAAGATATAGCGAAATGTGAATTACCACGCACAAAATTTGCAGCCCCAGATAAAGCCAATACAAATTCGTCACGACCATCACCAGGCTTTGAAACATCAGGTGTCAAAAGCCCAGCACTTGGACGAACAAGTTGCAAATCAGATAAAATATTTTCTTCTATTCTTGCAGCAGCTTTTGCGACAAAATCTTTTGCACTTTTCAATGATTGTTGCAAATCTTCAATTTCACCAAAATCACGACGTAAACCAGCCGCAGTATTTTGCAAAGCCGCAAACATCTTATTTAATTCTGTTGAACCTTTGATTAACAAATCCATTGAAAAGCCTCAAACTTAAAATTTAAATCCAGCAAATTTGCTTTTGAATTCTTCTGCACGTTTACCTTTTGCACCTTCGTTATTACGTTGGCCAGTCCATGCAGGATGGTTCAAGTTATCTGTTGATAAAACCAAATCTTTTTTAACAGAAGAATACATTTTTACTGTTTTTCCGTCAGTTGTTGTGACGTTTATTTCATGATATTCTGGATGAATTCCTTTTTTCATCTTAAAGTCCTTTTTATTTGTAAATTGATTATAGCGTGACGATTATACCTGCTTTTTTCGTAAAATCAAGATAAAGTTCGTATTAAAATTGTCCGATACACCCAAGATAAGAATTTCCAGTCGATTCGATTATATTTATAAACTGATTTTGATTTTTTCCAGAAAACAAAGCCAAAATCGTTCCTGCATCTGTTGCCAACATATCAGAAACAGTAGCAATAGAAGAATTCATTTTCTTGAAAAAACCGCTGGCAGGTTTAATTTCAGCGGCAAGTAATTGGTGTGTACCATGCGATTTTGCATGTGATTCTGCACTTATAACCATCAATTGACATTCCGGAGAAATAATCATTTTATCAATAATTACAGCATTAGAACCCAATAATTCACCCCACCAACCAGTAGATTCACAAAAAACAGGATAAAAAACTAAAGCGTCTTCGTTTTGTTCAAAAATACCAGACAAATCTAAATCTTCCGACACAACTTCTGGCATAAGACCTGTTTCATTATTTATAACCTTGCGCGACAACTGGTAATCTGCGTTACCATTTGTTTTGTATGGCCAATAAAGAATCGGGTTCTTACTCATCACTGTGAATTATACCAGATTCGGTGTTGATAAAAAAGTGCACTTTGTTAAATAAAGCACTTGATTTTTTATTTTTTTATTGCGGATGCCCAATTTTTAAGGTTTTTCCACACAAGATTTATATCATTTTTTGCTGTTTGATAATATTTATCAGATATTTGTATCTTAAACAGCATAGAAGTTAATTGTGGTATCATAGTCATAAACATTGCCATAAATATTCCCATCAAAACCACAGTGACAATGCTATTGTTGTGTAAAAGCAAGCCATCCAGCAATATTTTCGAATCGTTTTGTGCGATAGCTGTTTGTAAAATATTTGCACTATCAAGCCCACCAAACGCAGCATTTAAGAACATTATTGAAAAGGTTAAAAATATAACAGTTAAACCAATTCCAACCATTGCTTTTATTACATCTTCTATCATTGTGCGAATCGTTCCGCCACCTTTTGGAAATATCGCGAATTCATCTTCATCAAACATCCACGCCATCAACATCAACGGCAACATTATCAAATCCATAGATAATTTAATGAATATTTCCAGGAAATATAACGGTATTGGCAACAACGCAAAGAAATACAAAACCAAAATCAACAATCCTGCAAAAAATATCGGAATGTTTGGGAATATAGGAAAATCAAATAAAATTTTATGCATATAATCATCATTAAACGCCATATTCATCAAAGTCCAACCTGCCGTCATCCCAAGTCCTGTTATTTGATGAACATTTGCAACTTCACAAGCCAACTGGTGCCTTAATTTTGGAGAAAAAGCCCCATAAGCAGAAGCGTTTTCAGATATAGAAACAGGGTCGGCCATTGCTGTCGCAACCATACATTCAGAATACGCATTGTTATCTGATACTATATAATCAAACGAAGTTCCTATTGTTAAAGCAGGTTCAATAAACACACTTGTTATTAAACGCGGCAACGGTATCAACAAAAGGCCAATCAACAAAGTCAGTTTTACAATATATGTTCCAAAGTTCCCCAATAATTTTGAAGCACTTTCTTGTTGTCCATTCAAATAAGACTTGCTTAAACGCCATGCAATCAAAACAGCCAATAATGTAGCAGACATTGGTATAACCACATGTCCGATTGAACGATATACGTTTGGCAATAAACCAGACATTGCAATCATAACATCAGAAAAAACTTGGCAAGTCCAACACGAAGAAAAGAATGATAAAGCCTGTTGCATATCGACTGGAGCGACCGATCTCCATATAGAAACACCTAATATTCCGGTTCCTATTGCAATTCCCCCTATAAGCAACGGACCAACAGCCCCTGCCGATATAGGCATCATTGCAATTAAAGCCAACCAAAATTTTTTTAACACTTTCATAATTTTAATTATACCACAAATTATTATAAATGTGATATAATTCAATCATAAAATAAAAATAAAGAGAGAATGAACACATTAAAATCTATTTTTCTGCGTTTGTTTTGTTGTGGCAAAATGCTGTTTTTGCCTGTTCTTGCGCTATGTTTATTTATCCAACCAGCGCACGCAGATATTTTAGAAGCATATAATCTTGCGCCGTTTGTTCCACTTGTTTTAGAAACAATGATGAATATTGCAACATACCTTTATGATTTTTTTGTTGGCAAAGGTAACGGTATCATATACATATTCATATATGCCTTTGTTGGTTTTTATATAATTTTATACCTTGTCAAAATGTATTTACCAAAAGACTGGTTATCTTTCTTTGGTTTTTCTGGTGGTGGCGAAATGTGGGACGGCAAAGCCGACGGCTTTTCAATTGCCAGCAATGTATTAAAACCTTGTTTGCGTGCCATTATTGCTGCAGTTATTTTACTTCAAATAAAACCTGTTTATGTAACAGAAATCTTAGTCAATCCATTTCTGGAATTTGGTTCTTTATATACAGAAAACATTTTACAAACAATATCTAACACACAAACAGACAACATATCTGTCCCAACATGCCCTGCATCTATTGAAGAATCAGGATGGATATCGAAAAACAGTTGTGAATTTTTAATTCAACCTGTTCACACAATAACAAAAGAAAACAATAAAATTATAAAATATGGTTTTGATTTTCTAACCCGCGGATTGCGCAGCATACTTATACCACATGGTGGCGAAAACATATTAAATATAATAACAGGTATTCTTTTAATCTGGGCTTTTGTTTCATCAAATGTATTTATGGCATTATTAATTATCCAAGGGATATTTGATTTTTGCTTATCTTTAATAATGTATCCTTTTAATGTTGTTGCATGGGTCGCAAAAAAATCAGACAAATGGTTTGATATATTACCTGCTTTCAGTCAAATCATAGATTCATTAAAAAAATTAGTCATAACTATGATTGCGTGCGCTTTTATATTATGTGTAAATATCGCTGTGATTCGTGCATTATTTAATTGGTCATCATCTGTATTTGTTGCGGCAGCAGGTGGTGTTGCAACTTCTAATGTTCCAACCATTACAAATACTGCAATGAATTTTGGACAACATTCTATGTTATGGCTATCTTCTATTTTAACATTTTTCTTGATGCAAAACATATTCAAAATGACTCGTGAGAGACTAGATTTATATACAAAAGACACTTCTAAAGACATTTATAAAAATGTAACGGGTGACGCAAAAACAATGTGGGATAAAATAAAATCAACACCAGACACAATAAAAAATATTGTTGGTGGTGTAAAAAAGGTATCGGGTAAATAATAAAATGCAAGAACTGGCAAATTCTTTAATAGTCGATGGAGTTCAATGTTGGACTTGTCCAATATTCGATTCGTTATTTGCTATAATATCAAATACGGCTGCTGCCGCATATCAAAGAATTACTTTGTTCGGTATAATTATATTTTGTATTCTTTTGCCTTTTTACATATTAAATGCAGTATGGTCAAATATTAAAAATGGAAATAACGACCCATTTTTTCAAAAGACAGTCAAACCTGTTGTTATAAAATCTTTAATTGCTTTAACTTTATTAAGTGCTGGCCTCATTGTTCCAAAAGTTATATCAAAAATCACATTTGAACCAGCCGCAGAAATAACATTACAATATGCTAAATCTATGGTTCCATCTGATGCTACTGTGATAAACGATTACCAACCAATAAAACTTAGTGATGACGGATTTTTTAACCCAGAATTACGCGACAAAATATTATCTTTAATACAAACAAGCATCACAAACTTTCAAGTATATATTAAAATAGGTCTTGCAATCATAGATGATGCATTTTCAATCTCTGCGCTAATTCATGGTATATCTGCGTTATTAAAACACATTATTGTTTGTTTTATCGGAATCTTTTTAACATATAATTTTATAAAATTATTTATCAAATATTCTTTCTGTTTTATGGATGTGATTGTAGCAATGGCGATGTTTGCTTTCTTCTTTCCTTTATCTATTGTATTTTTTATATTCAAAGATGCAGAATCTGCTCCGAATTGGATGAAAAAACTTGGTGGTGATTTAGGTGGCGGTCAAATAAAAAAACTTGTTAACGCCATTGTATCCATTGCCTCATCAATTTTAACATATACTATTATTATGGTTATTATCAAAGGCTTTTTAAGTTCAAATGGTGTAACTCCAGAAACATTTCAAGGTTCAACAGAATCTTTGTTTGATTTTGATTTAGAAAATTCTGATGCAATGCAAATAACTTTTGCTGGTGCAATCGTGTTAGTTTATGTAATAAATTATATTGCAGGACAAATTCCAAAAATAACAGACAAAATTTTATCTGTGTTTGGTGTATCCCAAGAAAATTCTTTATCAAAAGAAATGGGTGAAAACACTTGGCAACTGACAAATATTATTGCAACACAAGCAAAAAATCTTGCAAAAACAATAATAAATCCAGAATCCGCAAAATCAGATTCTGATAAAAAAGACAGTAAAGCAGACGAAAAGAAGAAATGATAAAAAAGTGGCTTATTGAACAAGGATTAAAATTTTTATTCGGCGCAATTGCGTTAGGAGTTGGCATTTGGTATTTATCTTCTTCTATTGGCGGTGCTTCTTTATCATATACCAGTGTCGATTCGTTTTTCAAACAAATCGGTGTTGAAAATGGTGATATTGCTTCTGCTAACGGATGTTTTTTATGTGGTTATATTGGTGATTTATTTTCAATTCTTGGTCGCACTACAGAAATGTTCTGGACAAAAATTGTTAGCAATTTATGGATATTGATGGCTATTGGATTTGGCATATTCATAATATTCCATACATTAAAATTCTTTCACGAACAAGCAACCTCTAAAGACATAAAAGACTTAACTGCCAACGAACCAAAACTGGATTTCAACAAATGGTTTGATAAAGTATGGAAAACAGGTATTCGTGTAATTATTGCAGGTGTTTTAATTGGCGCAATAAATTTGTCCGGCACAGCAAGCCTTAAAGCCGTCACTCATATTACGGTCACCCCTGTTATGTATATTGGTTCTGAATTATCCATGCTGGCCACTGGTGTAATAAGTGGCGCACAATGTAATATGCCAGATGTTGCGACAGATTCAGAAGATATTTTAACACCAGTATTACAACCATTTATGTGTGTTATGGGAAATTTGAATGCTGTTATGTTGGCTGGGGCTGGTGGTGGTTTTGCTTTGATGAATTATGCTTGGCTTGACATGGGCGATTCTGGTGGTGGAATATTCACATGGCTTGCAGGGCTAACTTTGGTTATAATGTTTTTGGTCATCGGGTTTAATTTATTCTTCCAGATTTTAAGTGTTATATTCAAATTGATATTCATAATTATATTTATGCCTTTGATGATTGGTGCTGCTGCTTTTGAACA
>JAGHTM010000062.1 GCA_018065345.1 Candidatus Enterousia merdequi
ACAGAAGTTGTCGGTTTTTTAGTCAATGTATATTCTGTTTTACAAAAATCACAAACTATTTTCATTTATAAAAGCCTTGTTTATTTGTTTTGATATTTTTATACCACAATTTATTCTAAATTCAACAATTGATATTTTGTACGAACTTGGTCGCGAATACTATTTATCGCATTCAAATAATCTCCTACTGTTGCATTAGAATTTGTCACAACACCATTAAACACAGATGTAGCAACAGTTCCAGATTTCGATTCCATTCTAGCAATTTGCGATGCCATACGCACCAATTCCGGAGAGTTCATATCATTAAATCTCGCTTTTTTAGCATTTACATCCCAATAAAATGATGAATCTTTTGGATCTTGAATTTTACCAGAGATACTTAAATACGGTGTAACAGAACCGGTATATCCAACAGAAACATATGCTGCTGAAATATGTCCAAGCACTAAATCCATATCGCCAACAATTCTTAACAAAGAATCTTTATCCGATGAATAAGCGACCGAAAAACCAGATAAAGTTAAATTATTTACATACAAATCGTTTGTATAAAAAGATGAAAACTTTGCAGAATCAGATAAAGTCAAAGTTCCATTTACATTCAAATTTCTTGAATCTGCTGTCAAAGCACCATTTACAACTGCAGTTTCTGTCGCAAATATAGCATCTATTGTTGAACGGTTTGCAAAAACCAAAGAATTTAATACTGTCTTTCCAATTTTTAATTTTTCGTCAAATTGTGCTTTGTAAGCATCTATAAACTTTACATTTCTTATATCATGAGCATCTAAATTCAAATCAGACAACATTGTTGAATCATTTTCACTATCAGATGGAACGCGCCACAAATATTCACTTGTTCCACGTGTTGTTGAAGTGGTTCCAACCAAACCTTTGTTATCTTGAAACCCAAAGTCTTTCGCATTAATATGATAAGCGCCAAATCCACCGTATGTGTTGTTTCCTTCTACAAACCCAAGTTTTCCACCACCAAGATTTACTATTTCACGCGTACGAAGTGGGGTAATATCACTATCAGATAAAATAACTATGCCTTGTAATATTGATTTGTCGTTTTTATCAGCAGTTTTCAAAATTCGTAATTGATAATCTTTTGCGTAATTTTCTGCAATATAATCTGGCAAACCATATTCAATTAAATCTTCTATGGATATTCTTGTAATATTTTTACCAGTTGGTTGCATTAAAACATTTTTATTTTCAAGTATATATCTTTCCAGCGCACCTTGAACGTGTTCCATTTGTTTTGTCACAGCAACATTTCTGGCACGTAAAATAGATGTTTGTTGATAACGAAAAACAAACGGTATAATAATCGCAGCCAAAGCGATGGATATCATTAACTCCATCAACATTCCACCGTTTTGATTTTTATAAAAATAAAAATGTTTTTTCTTCATCAATTTGTCTGCCAATCTTTTGATATTATTTTCTTAAATTCGTTTCTATCTGGAACAGAAGGAATTGAAGCCCGCGTCAATATAAACTTTGAAAACGATGGCGCTGTATATGATGGGAAAGACCACGAACCTATTTTCAAAGGCGCTTTTCCTGAAAGCAACAATTCACCAGATACTGTTATTCCAAAATTTTCATAAAAAACTAAATCAGAAACAGATAAATATGGTACTAAAAGTTTATTCATAGATATACCGCTGAATCCAGAAATACTTTTTGAATATTCAGATTTCAAAACTAAATTACCAGAAACATTTAAACTATTTGCTATCGTTGCCCTGTCCACTATCAATCTTCCATTAGTTGTATATTTATCGCCATTTAACTTATCTGCACTTATCAATCTGAAACCATTTGTATCACCAGTCACACGCATAGAACCAGCAACTGTATTTGCAGAATTTATATTTGCCCCTGATTGAAAATATACATTATTAGCATCAACTATGTCAGATTCTAAAAACACAGATTCCGCATCTATTATTTCAGCAGACATTGCATCTATATCATTTACATTAAACACATTAAAATTATTCATATGTAAATTTCTTTGCATTTTATTTAATCCGTCTTCACCCATTGTTCCACGATGTAAAAACTTTGTTTTATCTGCACTATCAAAATCACGAGATATTTTATAAATCAAATCTCCAACTAAAAAATCATCTGGCGCAGTTACTGCCCAACTTTGAGAATACGCAACACCATCTTCACGCACAACAGCAGCATCTTCACCAATTTGTTTTACTATGTTCGCAACTCTAAAATCAGATTCAGGTATATCAAATGCTAAATACACATCGCTTATTATTGCGCCATTAACTTTGTATTTATCAACATAACCACTGTGTGCCAATGTTGTTATGGCTTTTAATTCCTCATCACTTAATTTTATTTCTGCAATATCATCCCATTTATTTTGATTTATACGCAAGAAATTTATAACATCATCACGAACACCAACTATCTGATTTGCTTTTGCAATATCTTTTGAAGCAGCTGACATATCTTTTATTTGATTATATAAAAATGGCGACACAGCCAAAACGACAGCCACAGCCAAGATAACTTCGCTTATCGAAGAACCGCGCTGTGATTTTATATCAGAACATAAAAAATGTTTTCTAGATACAGTCATTTTTTCCACTTATTAAACATTGTTTCAAATCGATTCTTGATTCCAATCTTTGCCAGAACACATATTGACATATTATATTTTGCACCAAAGATTTATTATTATAAACGCCATCTAATTCATCTATAATATCTCTACACCTAACCGTTGTATCTGAAGCATCTTTAATATCTGCTATAATTTCAAAATCATCATTATTTATTGTATCAACATAAACATCTGGTAACACAGAAGTTCCAGCAGGCCGAATATCTATAAGCACAGCACCAGATTTCCCATCTAACAAACCATACGATGTTTGATCGCGCAAAGTTATATTTGCAGCATATACATTTGCTGCTTCGATTCCAGATTGCGAATTATATTCAAAACTATCTGGATCAACATAAACATCTTGCCCACGAGAAGCATCTATGTATGCACCAACATCTAACCTATCTACAGTAAAACTGAAATTATCCGCCAAAACAGACCCTTTGACTAACCAACTTGCAGGTCCATTAAAACCAGTTCTTCCTTCCGACATAGAAAAATCATAAACAGATGCAACATTTGATTCAAAACCACCAGCCGTTCCAAATCTGGCAATTGTTCTTACAGAGATATCACCAACATTTAATTCACCTTTTGATAAAGACAATGCCGCACCACCATCTGAACTTTGGAAAACAGTTTTTCCAACATACATATCAGATATTTTATTTTTTTCGTTTCTACCAGATTCAACACCGTAAAGAACCAAACTTCCAAATTGAGAAGTTTCAAAACCACCATTTCTTGCAAACAAAACGCCTATTCTATCAACATTGTTATTATTCATGTCTAATTCAGATAAAAAGCCAATATTTTCATCTGTTTCCTTTTTCGAAACAATATCAGAATATGGAACATCAAGTGGAATATACACATAAATATCATTATTTTCCAATTTTGCATAAAAACCAATTCTGCGTGCCAATTCTGCGCGTTTCATTTTAGACAAAGGTGCCCCGTCTATTTTAAGATAACTTATAATTCCATCTTCATTTTTATCTATGACCAAAGAAATATCTTGCTTTAATGAAGTTTGTGGGACAAACCCAAGTGGTAAACCATAACTTTCCAAAACATCTACAAAATTATTTTTAGATAATTCTTGTTTTTTATATGGCAAATTGTTTTTTTCTTCCTGAAGATAAATTCGCGCCACCGTATAAGCCGTTTCAATTTGTTCTGTTGCAACATACATTTTAGCAGCACTATCTTTATCAGACAATTTGCCAGCAAAAAACGGTATAAAAGCAAAAACCAAAGTCAATGCCAGTAATGATTGTAATAAAAAATTACCACTTTGTTTTTGCAAAAACACCCTCCTACACATAAAAGCATAGCAATTGAAAAAAATTATTGCAATCAGTTTTAAGATGCTTTAATATTTAGTTGTTGAAAGAACAAAACATTAAAAATTTAATGTTTAAAAATTACTTCCTTAAAATAAAGAAAAGAAATGTCAAATCAAAAAAAACAGTCTGCCGTAGGTCAAATGATTCAACGTTGTCACAAATGGCGTCAAAAAAGAAAACAACTTATAGATCAAGCACGTCAAACAACTGATGAAATCGAACGCGAACGCTTATTACAAAGTGCAGAACACTATTGTCGTATTGCAAACGAAGAACAAATTAAAATAGATTCTCAGCGCGATCCAAAAGACAAAGAAATTATCCCAGAAGAAGTTATCGAATCCGAAGAAAAATCTGATAATTCAGAAACAAAAGATTCCGAAGACGAAGAAGAAATGGGCTTTCCAGATTTTATTACAAATTTGAAATAAATCTTTTGTTTTTTATTGAAATCGGGTATTTATTTGCTATGCTTGGTGCAAAGGAAGCATCATGGAAACTAATTATACCGTTTTGGCTCGTAAATACAGAAGTCAAGATTTTGAATCTTTGATTGGTCAAGATGTTCTTGTTAAAACATTGACTACTGCAATAAATACTGGCCGTATTGCACACGCATATATATTCACAGGCATTCGTGGAACCGGAAAAACAAGTACTGCCCGCATATTGGCCAAGGCATTAAATTGTTTATCTTTTGACCACGCTACATCAAAACCTTGTTGTGAATGTGAAAATTGTCGTGCGATTGCTGCTGGACAACATATCGACGTTATGGAAATCGACGCTGCATCTCATACTGGCGTTGATAATATGCGTGAAATACTTGATGCTGCACTTTATCGTCCAACAAACGCAAGATACAAAGTATATATAATTGACGAAGTTCATATGTTATCAACAAGTGCATTTAATGCATTGCTTAAAACACTTGAAGAACCACCTGCACACGTCATATTTATTCTAGCAACCACAGAAATAAGAAAAGTTCCTGTCACGATTTTATCACGTTGCCAACGTTTTGATTTGGCTCGTGTCCCAGTAGAAACATTAAAAAAGCATTTTGCATGGGTTGCTTCCCAAGAACAAATCGAATTATCAGACGGCGCAAATGAATTGCTTGCACGTGCTGCTGACGGTTCTGTTCGTGATGGATTATCATTACTTGACCAAGCAATCGCACAAACTGGTGGCCATGTTGATGAAGGCGCTGTTTTAGATATGCTTAAAAGAACAGACCGTGGAACAGTTGTCAATTTCATGAAAACCGTTTTATCTGGTGATGTAAATGCTGCGCTTACAAAACTTGATGAAATATATAATAACGGTGCAGATTTAACAATGTTGTTAAATGATATGATGGAATGGACACATTGGGCAACCCGTATGTATCCATCTTTACGTTTACAAGACGCAACATCTTCTCCATATACCGCTGACCAACGCGAAACAATTAAAAAGATAAACGAAAACATCTCGTTGAATACATTATCTCGTATTTGGCAGGTTATGGTTGCTGCTGTTTCTGAATTACAAGCATCATCAAATCAAAAACAATGTTTTGATATGTTGATTGTTCGTTTGATACACATCGCAGATATGCCATCTATTCCGGAATTGTTAAAACAAAATAATGTTCCAGAACAAAAACCAGAGATTAAACCAGAACCTGAAAAAAAACAGCAATTTTTAGAAATCAAAACAACTGACGATTTAATGCGCGCATTACAAGACACTCGTGAATTATTGTTATATTCTTACTATACATCTAATCTTGAAATACTTGAATTTGAAGTTGGTAAAATAAAATACTTTGACCGCAAAGGTGACAAAGATTTTTCACAAAAATTAACATTATGGTTAAAAGATAAAACGAATCAGAATTGGACAATTGAACGCATTGAAAACGATCCACACAATAAAACTATATCAGAACAAATAAAATCTGAAATAGAAGCAGACCCAATGGTGTCCAGCGCAATGGATTTATTTGAAGATGCAGAATTGGTAAACATTTCTAAATAAACAACTATAAAAAGGGAAAATTATGAGAGAGCAATCCGGACGTTCTTTGATAGAAATCATAAGTGTTTTAGCAATTGGTGGTTTTATGATTGCTGCATCTTACAGTATGTATAATTCAATAAACGCGAAACAAAAACGTATTATTGCATCCGAAGAAATCAAAACTATCGCAGAAAAAACACAAACATTATTACAATATTCTGGATACCAAAATGTATCTGTTGATTTTTTGATTGAATCTGGTGCAATTGAAAACAACAAAGCACCAATTGGTGGTCAAGATTGGTCTGTGACAAGTAATTTTGACGGAACAGAATTTTCTATCAATTTAGTAAACTTAACATTTGATGAATGTGCATATTTTACAACCAAGAAACTTGATTGGGCAGAAAAAATAAAAATCAACGGTTTTGAATCTTCAGATTCTGCACTTTGTATGAAATCTGGCGAAAACACAATATCTTTTATTTCAAAATAAAATATGAAATTGAAACAAGTATTTTTAATATCTTTGATTATATCTGGCTGTATCCAATACCACAGTCCAAACCGCAACACATGGAACCAATATCTTTCTGGGGCAAGTTTTATGGACATGTCAGAAACAGCAAAAACTGCTAAATTACCAGTATATATGGGGCATGGTGGAAAAATCGTCACACAATCTGGTGAATTGTCTGAAAAAATGCAATATGGCGATAAAAATAATATAGATAATGCTGTATTGGTAAATTATATGTCTGGTCTTGAATATGAATTATATGATGCATTACGTAAACCTGGCATTTCTGTCCAAAGGGCTGGTACAGATGTCGTTGTAATTTTGGTCCGCGACAGCATTATGGAAACAAATATCGCAGATATTTCCAAAGACGGTTCTGATACATTAAAAACAATTTCTAAAATATTGAAAAAATATAATGCTACGTTTTTTGAAATCGCTGGATATACAGATTCAATGAAAGATAAAACCGCCGCATACACATTATCACTTGATATGGCACAACGCGTTGGGGTTTATTTATCCCAGCAAAACATTTCCACATCAAGAATGTTCATTGTTGGACGTGGTTCTGCCCGTCCGATTGCTGCCCAAGACGACATGGGGCGTTTGATGAATCGTCGTGTAGAAATAAGAATAAGTCCTGCACGCTAAACCATATAAAAACACTTTACGTTTTTATATAAAGTTGCTATATTCAAACCAACCAAAAACAAACCAAAAGGAAGAAAAAATGGCAAAACAAGAAATAAATACAACATTAAAAAAATATTCTAAAATGGGCATAATTGCCACAGCAGTAGTTATCGTTGCTTTGATTGGCATTTGGGCACTTGGTGGTTTTAGTAAAAACGTAAGTGTTGAATCTGCAATCAAAGAAGTATCTACAGAAACTGTGAAAGCTGCAGATTTAAGCATTGCAGTAATAAGCATGGATAAAATTCAAATGGAATCCAAAGTTTTAGAAGATTTACATAAACAACGTGAATCTTTTGAAAACAAATTAAAAACAAAACTTGAAAAAGAACAAAAAGCAATTGAAAAAGAAAAAGCAGACATTGAAAAATCTCAAGATGTTTTATCCGAAGAAGCATTACAACGTCGTGTTATGGATTATCAACGTCGTGTAAATAATTTCCAACGTGCTATATCCGAAGGCGCACAGGCAATTGACGCTTCATATCAAAATGCGTTGAATACTATACAAAAGAAACATTTAGACCCAGTTATCGAAGGTATAATTGCAAAGAAAAAATTATCATTGGTAATAGATGGTCGTATGGCACGTGTTGGCCAAAATGTTAAAAACCTTGATATCACAGAAGATGTTATCAAAGCATTAAATAAAAAAGTATCTTCTGTCAAAATGGATACACCAAAAGGTTTATAAAGATATAAACATCTTAAAAAAACACCGCCCAAACGGGCGGTATTTTTATTATTAATTATCAAGATTTATGACAG
>JAGHTM010000128.1 GCA_018065345.1 Candidatus Enterousia merdequi
ACACGTAATTTTTTACCGTCACCCAAGATTGGTTGTAAATTACCATCGCTTTCAAAATATGCTTTTGGAGAACTTGTAGAATCCTTGTCGTCATGACCAGCCATTGCAGACAACATTAAAGCTGTATCTTCAACGGTTCTTGCAATTGGACCTGGGGTGTCTAAACTGGATGCAAATGCAACACATCCCCAACGAGAACATAATCCGTATGTTGGTTTCATACCAACCAAACCAGTCATTGCAGATGGAAAACGAATAGAACCACCAGTATCTGTTCCTGTGGCTGCAATCGCAAGTCCACCAGCAACTGCACTTGTTGAACCACCAGATGAACCACCTGCTGTTAATCTTTTTTCAAATTGCCAAGGATTTACAGGAGCACCAAAGAAAGATGTTTTAGAAAAAGTTCCCATCGCAAATTCATCTAAATTTGCTTTACCTAACAAGACGGTTCCAGCATCAATAAATTTTTGTGATACAGTTGATTCATATTGTGGAACAAAATTTTCAAGCATACGAGATGCAGCAGTTGTTCGAATACCACGTGTCGCAAATAAATCTTTCATTGCGATTGGCATACCATCCAAAGGTAATGAATTGCCGTTTGCATAACGTTCGTCAGATTTTGCGGCATCTTCAAGTGCACGTTCTGGTGTGACAGTTATATAACAATTTAAATCTTTGCCAAATTTTTCAATGCGTTCCAAATAACTTTTTGTTAATTCTGTTGTAGAAATTTCGCGATTTTTTAATTTTTGTAATGCTTGTTTAATAGTTAAATTTATCATTTTTTGCAACCTTTGTCTTTATTCATCCATAACTTTTGGAACAGCAAAATAACCACGTGATACACCAGCGTTATCCGGAACATTTGCCATTATTTCATTGCGCATATTTGGTTCTGTGACAACATCTTCGCGTAATGGTAATTTATGTTCAGATGGGTTTAACATAGGGGTTACGCCAGTTGTGTCAATTTGTTGTAATTTGTTTAACCATTCAACAACACTGTCGATATTCATTTTTTCTAGTTTTTCATCAGATATTTCAATTTTGATTAAATCTGCGAATTTATGTAATTGTTGCTTGCTAAATGCCATTTTCAATCCTATTATGTTAAAACATAAGGGATTATACAATGATTTTATCTGATTACAAGGATTTTCCACAACAAGGGCGAATTTTAGGACTTGACTGGGGTGCTCGTAGATGTGGAGTTGCTGTATCAGATGAAAGTCGTGAATATACCTTTACAAGACCACAATTGTATATTAAATCTCAAAATGAATTGATTGAAAAAATATTAAATATTATAAATGAAGATAAAATATGTGGCGTTGTTGTTGGGTTGCCGTTGTTTTCAGACGGAAGCGAATCAGAAACAACAAAAATGGTTCGTGCTTTTGCCAAAAGTTTATCTGAACATATTGAATTGCCGATTATATTCATAGAAGAAAATCTAACAAGTGCGGCTGCCCAGGAAGAAATAGGGCGCAAAAGTATCGCCAAAATAAAACAAGAATTAGATTCTGTATCTGCAAAGATAATTCTTGAAAATGCTATCGCTGTTCTTAAACGTATTTAATCGTTTTGTGTTTCATCTGGTATTTTACCGTCTGAAGAAAGCAAAGTTGCAATCCAACGTGTAGATTCAAATTGTGCTGTGGTGATATATATAGCAACCAAGATTGGCACACTGAAAAACATACCAGCGATTCCCCATATCATTCCCCAGAATACAAGATTTATCAATATGGCTAGTGTTGAAATATTTAATGTTTTTCCAGTTATTTTTGGGTCTAGTATATTTCCAAACAGAATCTCTGTTGCGATTAAAGATATTGCGGTCCATAAAGATAAATGCCATGTATCTCCACTTATCAAAGCATATAAAATAGGTAATACACAAGCAAGTATAGAACCAAATGTTGGAATGTAATTTAATATGAATATTATAAATGCCCAAACACTTGCGTATTCAAGTCCAATTATACTTAATAGTATATATGCACAAATACCGGTAGCGGCAGATATAAATGTTTTTGTAAATAAATATTTTTTCATATTTTCATCAATGCTGTTTAATATGAAATGCAATTTTTTAGATTTCAATTTTGGCAAAGGCATTGCATCTATTTTTTTGTTAAAAGAACTTTGTTCAACAAACATAAATATAAGGTATATTAAAACCATGCCAGTTGAAGTAGCAAATCCAGCAACTGATGAACCAATGTATCCAGCTATTTGTGGAATGTTTGGAATAATATTCATATCAATATGAATACCAAGTAAATCAGATATATAATTTGAAAATACTAATAATTTTTGTTGTAATATAGGGGTTGCATTATAAAGTTCTAATAACATTGGTTTTATTTGTGTCGCAAACAAATAAATGATAGCGCCAACTGTTGCAAATGATAAAAGCACAGATATGCAATTATAAAATTTTCGCGCATAAATATTACAGGAATTTAATTTATAACATGGCATAATTTTTCTGTAGTAAGCAGATATTGCATTCAATAAATACCATAAAAATGTAGCAACCAATAATGGAATGAATAAAGAACGCCCAATCCATAAAATAAAAATCAAAGCGATAAAAAATACTAAGTTATGCATGTTATACCTTTTGTTTTTTATAAATATTGCCATGCAAGAGCCATTAAAATAGAAATGTTTATTCCGATGGCTGTCAAAGCATATCCGTTGTTTATGTCTTTTATAAAATCAGACTTATGTTTTACATACCATAATGTATAAATTACAAGCAACACAGAAGTTAATATAAGAGAAGGTGTCCCAGAAATTATGCTTTTGAATAATGTAAAGAATAAAAATACGAATAATGTATTGTTAAAGTTGGATAAAACAAATTTATTAAAATTTGAATACCATTGTGATTTGATTTCTAAATTTGTTTTTTTTGTTTTTTCTTCTATTAAATATCCTGGTGTCCATAACATGAAAAATGAAAAAGGCATCGATAAAATAATTTTCCATGGTGAAATACCTATTGTTGTACAACGTTTGTATTTTGCATAAATACCAGATAAAGAAAGTCCCAAGAAATATAAAACAATAAACGTAAATACTATAGTTGCGATATTAAATAATGTTGGATACATATAATACATTTGGAAAATGTTTTTTTGTAAGTCTTTCGCATAAATAAAATACGGTACAGTTATCAGTGAAAATATTAATGTAATAATTGAAACACCATTTACAATCGCGATAAAATCACTACGTAACATTTTATCATGTGGAAGTTTTTTTATCATATAATACGCAGGGTATATAAAAGGCAATACCGACAAAATAATAGTAATTAAAGAATTATGTTCTAAATCAATGCTTATCAAAGAAGCAACAAAAGAATATAGCAATACAAATACAATAATAGATAGAAATGAAATAATAGAAAAAGTTAATGGTTTGCTAAAAAGCCAAGATTTTAATGTGTTTGTTTGCATTTTATATCCTTTTTGTTTTAATCTATTTTATCATAATTTTTCCATTTTCCAAAGTGGTTGTTTTGGTGATGTTGATGTTATTTGCAAAGTTGTCTTGATGAGAAACAAATAAAAATGTTGTGTCTGTCATTTTTTTTATTGTGTCTATAATTTGTTGTTGAACATCTTTATCTGCACCAGAATCAGGTTCGTCGAGCATGGCAAATGTTGGATTTGTTAAAATCAATCTTAACAGCATTATACGTTTACGTTCGCCACCAGAAAAGCCAACGTTCACAGAACGATTTAACCAATCTTTTGGTATGTCTAATTGTTCGCGTGCATTTTCTAGCTTTTCAAGAAATTCGCCCATGGATAAATCGTGTCCGGTTTCAAAATGTTTATGTGCTATCATGGAATGTTTAAGGAAACTTAGAACTGTTAAACCTGGAATTTCTGGGACATTTTGTGCGCCAAGAAACATACCAAGTAATGCGCGAGTAGTAGCATTTTCTTTTGTAATATCTTTGGTGTTAAAAATTATTTGACCAGAATCTATTGTGTAATTTTTATCACCAGCAATAGTGTTTATTAGTGTGGATTTTCCAGAACCATTATGTCCAATCAATCTGTGTCTTGCACCATCAAGAACTGTCATGTTTATATCTTGTAATAATGGTTTGCCGTTCATTGACACATTAAGATTTTTTATTTCTAACATTTTTTATTCTTTTTTTAGAGCCATTTGTATAAGTTGTTTTGATTCTACCAAGAATTCCATTGGTAATCTAGAAATTATTGGTGCTGCCATAGAACCGATAATAAGTGCGATTGCTTCGTCTTCTTCAATACCGCTTTGTTCTAAAAAGAGTAATGACTGTTCGTCTATGGCACCCGTAGTTGCTTCGTGCGATTGCTGGTTTAATCCGTTTTGATGAACGATGGTTGGTATTGTGTTTGCAGATGCATTGTCGCCAATTATACGACTATCACATTTTGATGCGTTTTTACCATTTATACCGCTGAATGATACAAGTGAACGAAATGTTTGTTTTGAATAATCTGTTGCAACGCCATACGAAACAATATTTGATACAGTATTATTTCCGATGTGTATCATTTTTGTTCCTGTGTCTGCTTGTTGAATACCACGTGTTATAGACAAAGAATAAAAGTCACTTTTTGAATTATCGCCATATAAAATAGTGGAAGGATATTTCCAAGTAATAGCAGAACCAATTTCAACTTGTGTCCAATCAAGGGAAGC
>JAGHTM010000086.1 GCA_018065345.1 Candidatus Enterousia merdequi
TTCTGATTTGGCTTCCCCATTCAATTTTCTTTTGATTTGCTTTTTCGGCATCTTCTTCTTCAGCACGTTTTTGCATTTCAAGTTCATACAATTTAGAACGCAACATTTTCATGGCCATTTCTTTGTTTTGGATTTGGCTGCGTTCGTTTTGACATGTGACAACAGTATTTGTTGGAATATGGGTAATACGCACAGCAGAGTCTGTTTTATTAACGTGTTGTCCACCAGCCCCACTTGCACGGTATGTGTCAATTCTTAAATCTTTTTCGTTGATTTCGATTTCGATACTATCATCAACGTCTGGCCAAACATCAACAGAAGCAAAACTGGTTTGACGTTTTCCATTAGCATTAAAAAGGTGAAATTCGAACCAATCTGTGAACACCAATTTCATTTTTAAGCCAGCCAAAAACACGTTCTCCAGATATACGATAAGTAATACTTTTTATGCCAGCAACATCTCCAAGGTGTTCTTCTACAACTTCAATATTAAAACCGTGTCTTTCGCACCAGCGAGTGTACATTCTGGATAACATTTGTGCCCAATCTTGTGCTTCTGTGCCACCTGCACCAGATTGTATAAATAAAAATGCACCGTTATTATCCATTGGGTCTGAAAACAAAGTTATAGTTTTCGCTTTTTGGGCAGTTTTAGCCAATTCAGATATGGCGGTATTTACATCAATATCGTCAGGTGATAATTCGTATAAATCAACAAGATTTTTGTATTCTGTTTCTAAAAAATTAAATTCTTTTAATTGTTTTTCAAGATTTGATTTTTTTTGTAATATGCTTCGTGCGTATTCAGGATTGTCCCATAAATCTGGCTGATTAGAAATTTCTGCTAACTTATCGATTTCAGATTGAATTTTTACTGGGTCAAAGAAACCCCCTTACGGCAGAAATGTCGTCAAAAATTTGGTTTAAAATATCATTGTTCATAGCAACCATACGGTCAATATAGCAAGTTTATTGCTTAAATCAACTTTTTTGTATTTTTTAATGAAAGTTTTATTGCGTTTTTATTATGAATATGATAAAATGCTTTTAACGAGAGGGATATCCGATGAATAAATTTTTACTAGCATTTGGTTTTATAGGTGCTTTTTTAATGTCTGATGCAGCGATGGCTGTGTCTGCTGGAACAAAAGGAAATGATACTGCACGTGCTTTGATTTATACTAATTCTGCTGGGGCTTCTACTTATGGGACACGTGGCCAGCAAGGTATTGCAAATGCGTACATTCAAAATCAAAAAAATACATATTTTTTGGTGACACAACCAGATGTGGATACGGCTTGCCGTGAAAAAATCTATAAATGTTTGTCTGATTATTGTGGTGATGTTACAATAGTCCCTGGAAAAACATCGGGAAGATGTACTTCAACAGTTGGTAATCTTGAAGGTGAATTATATAACTATGCATTACTTTGTTTGCAAAAAGATACATCTATCTTATTACCACAATATAACACAATGACTAAAAATGGAACAGGTGGTATGAATACTGCTGCAAGATTGTGTCCAAAATATGTAGAACAAGAATTGATGTCTTATTTATCTATGGCAAATATGGCAGAACAATTGACTCGTTCTCATTCTGATTTGTGTGTTCAACGTCGTCGTGAATTAGAAGCGGCTATGGCTTGCCATTCGGTTGCTTTGGCATACGGTAATGAAACCACAAGTATGCTGACAACAATGCTTACAGATTATTGTGGCGCTGGTGTTGCTGGTGGTTCGGCAGAAATGGTGACTCGTTTTGCTAATGCTGGTAATGTTGGTGCTAATATTTGGGGATGGGCTGAAAAAATAGTTAGTTTGGATTTGAATTCCAAAGGTGCAAATTGGGAATCTGCAGTTGATGCAGTTTTGGCAAGTTATACAAATCGTATGAATTTGGCTTGTGGTGATGATATGAAATTAAATACAGTATCTCATCCAACAACAACGAACACAACACCTAATTTACAGGCTGCTGTTGGTATCATGGCAAATGTTGCTTTCCCAACTACTATTGCTCCACAAGATACAAAAGGGAATGTAAATACAAGTTTATATATGGAAGTGACATCTATGTCTGAAATTTATGATTATGCTACTGCAAATCAAGTAGTTCAGGCTGGATTGACAAATTCTGCTTTGACTCAAAATTCATTTTTAACAAGTGCGCAAATGGATAATATGCAAAAGGCATATGCTTTGGGAACAAAAGTATATATTATTCGTGATTCTTCAAGATGTTATACTGTTCCTGTGACCAGTTTGACACAAACAGAAACATCTGTGATTGCACAATCTTTTGCTAATTGTGTAAGCAGATAATGTGCGAATAAACATAATTTATTTAACCGCCTTGTTTCAGGGCGGTTTTTGTTTATGAAAACATTCATAGTGGTCTTGCAACTATTGTTTTTTTTTGATATAATACCAAAGATGAAAATAACACGAAGAGATTTTTTTAAGGCAATCAGTTTTTCTGCGTTAGTTGTTGCTTTGACACCACGTGTTGCTTTGTCTGCACCAAATGTTTTGCGTTCTGTAAGAACAGGTTTACAACCTGGTGGAAAAACACGGTTGGTTATTGAAACATCAACGCGTCCTTCATATACTTTATCGTATGGCGAAAAACAGTTGATAGTCAATTTATCTAATACTAATGGTAAATCTGACGCTCAAACAAAATTAGCAAGCGGAACATTGATAAAAAAAATCACTCAAATTCAAGACGGTTCTTTATTACAAATATCTGCAAATTTAGGTTCCATGATAGATGCAATCGATAAAAAGCAAATAATGATATTGGAACCAAATGGCGATAATGATTATCGTTTGGTTATAGATTTTGTTGCTGGTTCTGGTGTTGGTATAAATACAACAAATAAATCATCTGCTGCGACAGTTTCAACAGTAAAAACAGAAGCAACATCAGTTGATAATAATAAACCAACACAAAAACATATAATAGTCATAGACGCTGGCCATGGTGGCAAAGATCCTGGATGTATTGGTAAGTCTGGAACACAAGAAAAAACAGTTGTTTTATCTGTCGCCAGAAAATTAAAAACAAGTTTGGAAGCAAATGGATATAAAACATATTTGACACGCAACAGTGATGTTTATTTGAAGTTGGCAGAACGTGCAGAATTCGCAGAAAAAAAGCATGCTGATTTGTTTATTTCTTTGCACGCAAATGCAAACCCAAGTCGCGATATGAAAGGTTTTTCAATATATACATTATCTGAAAAAGCGTCTGACGAAGAAGCGCAAAAATTGGCTGATTCTGAAAATGCTGCAGATAAAATAGATGTAAATGGATTTGAACAATTTTCGAAAGATATACGTGTTGCGTTGTCTGCTTTGCAACAACATGCTGTTGCAGAATTAAGTGAAGAATATGCAAACAGTTGTGCTAAATCTTTGAATCGCGCATCCATAGAACAACAAAAAGGTCCGTCTGTTCGACATGCTCCTTTTGCTGTGTTGCGTTCAACTGTACCGGGGGCATTGATAGAACTTGGACATTTATCTAACAAGTCAGAAGAAAAACTTTTAAAGTCAGATTCACACCAAAATAAATTGGTTGAAGCGATTGTAAAATCTATAAACGCATATGATTTTGATGTTTAATTTTTCTGGTAATTAAACATTTGATTTTTTATTTGGAATAGATATAATTCAGGAATCTCGGAGATGTGGCAGAGCTGGTTGAATGCGCGTGACTCGAAATCACGTATAGGGGCAACTCTATCGGGGGTTCGAACCCCTCCATCTCCGCCAGAAATATATAACTCAAGGATGTTTTGTATGGATGTAAAAATAATCAGACCTTTAGACAAGCATATTGAACAAATGGTGAAACTTGCAGATGAAGCAAGACAACATCACATAGATTTGCTGAACGGTTATTTCAAACCTGTTACATCAATATCGTCTGGTTTTGAACGTAAGATTATTCAAAACCATATGAATGATACAGAAACACAAATAGTGCTTGTTGCAGTTGATAACGAAGACAAAGTGCTTGGGTTTATATTGGGAGAAAAACTACATAAACCTTGGTTGTTAAAATCTCATGTTGGACATGTTTCTAATTTTATTGTGTCAAATAATATGCGTATGCAAGGTATTGGCACAAAATTAATGGATGCTTTTGTGGAAGAATGTAAGACAAGTGGCATGCAAGCAATAGATTTAGGTGTCTATAATAAAAATGCCGGCTCTTATAGTTTTTATATAAAATATGGTTTTGAATCTATGAAGCAAGAAATGAATATGGATTTATAGTTATATTTAGTAAAAATAAAAAAACACCCGAAAGGGTGCTTTTTTTATTTAACTTTTTATAATTTGTTCATATATCGTTGTTTCTGGTAAATCACGATATGTTAAATACCAAGTTTTAACATCTTGATTTGCTTCTTTGTGTGTTAAACGTTTATTCATGGCTTCCAAATTTTGAGGGGCTGGTTCCAAAACTGGTTTGCCAGGTATCCAATCTGCAGGTGTTAATACTTTGAATGTGTCTGCTGTTTGTAAAGCTGTTACAATTCTGAATATTTCTTTGATATTTCTGCCTGTGGTTTGTGGATAATATAAAATGGTTCTTATTATACTATCTTTGTCTATGATAAACACAGAACGCAAAGTTTTTGTGGTTGAACTATTTGGGTGAATCATACCGTATAATTTTGCAATACTTAAATCTAAATCTGTTATTACAGGAAATGTAATAGATATATTTTTTGTGCCTTTGAAATCTATTTCATCGTGTATAGAGCGAAACCATGCGAGATGAGAAGATATCCCACCAGCAGATAATCCAATCAGTTCTGTATTTATTTTTTGAAATTCTTCTATCATCATTTGGAAAGATAAAAATTCTGTTGTACATACTGGCGTAAAATCCATAGGATGAGAAAATAATATTACCCATTTTCCATGATAATCTTCTGGAAAATTGATTTCACCATTTGTTGTTTGTGCTTTGAAATGTGGAGCAATATCACCAATTAGTGGCATATTATGATATTGGTTGTGTTCTTCGTTCATTTTTTTACCTCTTTACACAATGATTTTATCATGTATCAAAGGGGTTTTTAATAAGACGGTTTTCTTATTATTTATTTAAAGAAAATAATAAGAATTTACTTTATTTTTTGTAAAATATGTTATGATATGTTAAGATATATAAAATAAAGGTTATAATTATGAAGCGTTCAGATGTAATAAGAACATTGCAAGTTCAATTTAAGAATATGCGTACAAATGATGCTATGCTTATGTTGGATTCTGTTATGGATGAAATGAAGGGTGCTGTTGCTAATGGTGACAGAATAGAAATTCGTGGTTTTGGAACTTTTCAATCAAGAACGCGTTCTACAAAACAAGGTTATAACCCAAGTACTGGTGAAACTATGTATTTGCCTGCAAATAAAACTATTTTGTTTAAGCCAAGTCGTGAATTAACAAAAAAAATGAACGGATAAAATATGTCTTCGGGAATAAAAAATCGCAACAGAGATAAATACGAACGTGTTCGCAGATTGATGTGGATTAAATGCGAAGCGTGTGGTCATTTAGTTTATTATAAAGATTATAAAAACAATCATTATGTGTGTCCACGTTGTGGTCGTGCATTTATTATGACACCGAAACAACGATTTGATTTGTTATTTGATTCTATCAATTGGCAAAAGTTTGAATTACCAATTGTAAGTGATGATCCTTTGAATTTTACGGACAGAATTTCATACAAAGAAAGACTAGAAGAAGCACGTGAAGACACCGGAACAAATGATGCTATATCTACTGCGGACGGTAAAATAAACGGCATAAATACAACTGTTTGTGTTATGAACGGCGATTTTATGATGGGGTCAATGGGACGTGCTGCTGGCGATGCTATTATTGCAAGTATTGAACACGCCATAGAATTACACAATCCATTTGTGATGGTGACATGCAGTGGTGGTGCCAGAATGCAGGAAAACATTTTGTCTTTAATGCAAATGGCAAGAACTACTGCGGCAGTAAATAAATTACATGAAAATAAATTGCCATACATTGTTATTTTAACAGATCCAACATTTGGTGGCGTCACTGCATCTTTTGCGATGCTTGGTGATATACATATTGCAGAAAAGGGCGCACGAATTGGTTTTGCTGGTCGTCGTGTCATAGAACAAAATATTCATGAAAAATTACCATCTAATTTCCAAACAGCAGATTATTTATATGAACATGGTATGGTTGATATTGTTGTAGATAGGGATAATTTAAAAGATACATTAAAACGTGTTTTAACAGTTTTAACTAAACAACCACATGAACCAAAAGTTATAGACGTTAAAACTCCAAAATATGACGCACCGAAAAAATCTCGTGATGTTGGTAAAACCCCAGAATATGACAAGGTATTATTAGCAAGAAACGAAAATAGACCACATTTCTTGGATTATGTAAACGGCATAGTCGATGAATGGACATATTTGGCTGGCGACAGATGTTTTGGTGAAGATGCTGCAATGGGCGGTGGAATTGGTTATTGGTATGGCATACCTTGTGTGATTATTGGTCAAGAAAAAGGTCGCACAATTGAAACGCGCCAACAACATCGTTTTGGTATGTCTAATCCAGAAGGTTATCGCAAAGCGCAACGTTTAATGAAATTGGCTGAAAAATTCAATATGCCTTTGATTTCATTATTTGATACAGCGGGTGCATTTGCTGGTGGTTCTGCCGAAGAACGTGGTCAATCAGAAGCAGTTGCGTCAACAATAGCAATGGGATTGAAAGTAAAAACCCCTTACATAGCTGTCAATGTTGGTGAAGGTGGTTCTGGGGGTGCGATTGCTATTGGTACTGGCGATAGGGTAATGATGTTGGAAAATTCGATTTATTCTGTTATTGCGCCTGAATCTTGTGCAAGCATTTTGTGGAAAGACAATAAATTCAAAGCCGAAGCCGCATCTGCACTTAAATTGACAGCGCGTGATATGGCGTCATTAAATGTGATAGATAAAATCATAAGTGAACCGGCTGGTGGTGCGCACAAAGATTGGCAAACAACAATGGAATTGTTGGGCAAGGCTGTATTTGATGCGATAAATGAATTGTTGGAAATCCCAGTTGAAGAACTTGTTCCTTTGCGTGCCAAGAAATTTTTATCTATGACACGTGATGTAGAGATTTTTCAACCAGAACACACACCAGAAGAAAAGCAAGTATAAATAAAACAATAAAATACACTTGCAATTAAAAAAGTGTTTATATATAATGATAGCCATTCGGAGCGTTGGCAGAGTGGTAATGCAGCGGATTGCTAATCCGT
>JAGHTM010000106.1 GCA_018065345.1 Candidatus Enterousia merdequi
CGTATGCAATTATCATTAAAAGCAGATACAAATTATTTTCATATTGGTAAAATCCCTGGTGAATTATATGTTGCAGAAAGTGTCATATATTACGAAGACGAAAACAACCCTGGTAATTTTATTGCAGAAACACAACCTGCATATACCGAAAAAGTTTCTGAATCTTTGAAAGAAGCAACATGGCAATCTTTTGGGTTGCATATCGGGTTGAAATATTCTTTCTAAAAAAAAGACAGGTATATACGTGAGATACAAGAAACCTTTATTTTATGGGGCATTATTGTTTTCTGTTACAGCGACCAATGTTGCGTGTGCAAATCGTGGCGTATTTGATTTAGAAAGATGGGATAATATTATTGAAAACATAAGAATAGCCGCAGCAACACAAAACATAAAAAAATCTGTCATTGATGAAACATTAAAAACACCTTACTTTATTCCTAACATTGTAAAATCAGACAGACATCAAGCCGAATTTACATTAACTTTGGAAGAATATTTAAATCGCACAGTAAGCAATAATCGTATTGTCCAAGGGACCAAGAAAAAATCACAATATCCAACATTGTTATCGCGTGTCGAACAAAAATATAACATTCCAAGAAATGTTATACTGGCATTTTGGGGCATGGAATCCAATTATGGTGAATTCAAAGCAAAATACCAATTAACAAATGCTTTTTTAACTTTGATTTATGAAGGCCGCCGTGAAGAATTTTTCACAAAGCAATTATTATCTTTGATGAAAATTGCAGATAAAAATAAATTATCTATAAATGAACTAGGTGGTTCTTGGGCTGGTGCAATGGGACATTTTCAATTTATACCTACAACATTGGCGCAATATGGCGCTGACGGAAACAATGATGGTCGCATTGATATTATAAACAGTGTTGGCGATGCAATGTTCAGTGCTGGCAATTACTTAAATAAACTTGGATGGAATAAAACAGAACCTATTATTTATGATGTTGTTTTACCTGCTGACTTTGACAGGACTATATTAAATGGTGATGTAAAAAAATCTTTCAAAGAATGGTCTTTGATTGGTGTGACAAAAACAGATGGAACACCATTACCACAAACAGATACGATTGTTGGTTTGGTTGCAGATACAAAAGAAATCGCAAAACGTGATTTATATCAACCACAACGAATAGATGCAACACAAATGCTGGATACAGATGTTGCACCTGCTCCAGTTATAAAAGCATATTTAACATATCCAAATTTTTACAGAATAAAAAAATGGAATAATTCGTCTTGGTATGCCATTGCAATTGGAAAATTATCAGAAGAATTAAAATAAATTTGTCAATAAAAAAACTAAATTATCACAACAAATAAAAACATTGCTTATGGCTATTTTCTTTGATAGCATATACGAAGTTATATGTTATTTACAAAGGAATTAATATGACTATAAAAGTTCGTGATTATGAAGTTCGATTAACTCGCACAAAAGAAGAACGTCAACAAGTACGTCAATTGCGTTATAATGTTTTTTGTCTTGAAGAAAACGCGTATGCAAGTGAAGAACAAAAAAACCTTGGCGAAGAATACGATTCTTATGACACATATGCCGACTATATGGCTGTGTTTCATAATAATAAAATAGTAGGAACATATCGTATTATCGATCGTGATGCTGCTGAAAAAATGGGTGGGTTCTATACAGAAAGCGAATTTAATATATCTAAAATAAAAAAAGTAAAAGGCAACATTGCAGAAATGTCCCGTGCTTGCGTTGATGCAGAATATCGCGAAAACGGTCTTGTTATGCGTCTATTGTGGGCTGGATTATGCGAATATGTTGTTAAACGCAAAGTTGTAATTTTATTTGGTGTTCCATCATGGGTTGGAACAAAAACTGCTGCATCTGCCCAAGCAATTTCTTATTTATACTATAATCATTTATCACCTTTGCATTTACGTGCAACTGTTTTGAAAGAAAACTTGGATCCAAGTATTGATCCTCGTTTAACTCAAATGAATATTTTGCCACGTATATTTGTTGATGAAGAAGAAGCACGCAAACAGATGACTCCTTTAATCAAAGGTTATTTACGTCTTGGCGCTACATTTGGTCGTGGTATATTTATTGATAAAAGTTTTGGAACATACGATGCTTTCGTTATGGTTCAAACCAAGAACATTGATAAAACATATCAAAAACATTTTGCAGGTTCTGAAAATGCTTTCGATGAATTTGGTGTCAAAGAAGGTCCTTTACAAATACTGGGTAAAATCATTATGTCACCTATAACAGGTACTGCAAAAGCATTGCACGCATTTGCACAAATATTTATGCGTGAAGACGCTGATGATATTGAATACAAAGACGAAAAAGAATCAGATTCTCAAGAATAAAAAAATGAAAATACGCAAACAAAACATATTGAATACAATTTGGGCAATCTTTCGAATGTTGATTGCTTGGGTATTCATACTTGTTAATGCGATTATTTTATGTTTTATTCCTACTGGTAAATTGTCTGTAAGATATTTACGTTTTTTTATGAAAATAGCAAATTTTATTACAGGTGTTCGTTTTAAAGTTAATGGGGTATTATCAAAAAAACTTCCTTTGCTTTGCGTATGTAATCATATTTCTATTTTTGAATTATCTACTATGCCTGTTGCATTTGGTGCCTCATTTTTCGGAAAGAAAGAAATATCTACTTGGCCTTTGATTGGATGGATTGCAAAAAAATTTGGTGTAATATTTATCGATCGTCGTCCTTCACACGCAATGGATGCGTTGAATGCTGTGAAAAACGAATTAGACAAAGCAGATTATCCAATGTTCATTTTTCCAGAAGGAACGACATCTAATGGTGCATACGTTAAACAATTCAAAAGTTCTTTGTTTGATGTTGTTGAAAAGACTGGTATAACTGTTCAACCAGTGGTTATACATTATCGATT
>JAGHTM010000143.1 GCA_018065345.1 Candidatus Enterousia merdequi
TATGGTCAAATCCAAAATGTTCAAAATTATTCGTCAAACCCTTTTTGGAATCCAAATTCACCATATAACCAACGTTTACCACAACCTGTATATGTAAATGGGACAGATGTAAAAACCGAAGATTGTATGCAATTGGTTCAATCATTAGTGTCTGTTCAATGTATGGCACGTAATAATTGTAAAGACACTTCATTATCCGAAGTTCGACCAGAAATAATGGTTCAATTATCTAAATTGCCAGGAAACAATTATGTTTCTTCGTGTTCTGGTTATATTGATAGTATATTTGAATCTTATGTTGCGCAATACGGAAATGCATTGCCGGCTCATACCGTAAACTTTCCAAACGCAACTGTTCCAAACCAGAATATAAATAATCCTGGAATTCAGTTTCAAAATCCATACAAACAAGTAATTCCAAAATCACAACAAGAGATACTTGACCGACAAAACGAACTACAACAATTACAAAGACAAAATGGTGCGGGCAGCGAACATCTGTCCGCAACTGCTTTTCCAACAACATTTGATGATTTGTCTTTTTCGGAAAGAATGGCTGTAAAAGCCGAAGGTTACGCACCATACGCCGGCAAAAGTGCATATGTAATACCAGATTTTAAAACAGCAGAAGAATGGTGTCCATCTCATCCAAACGACCCAGGATGTGCAAAATACGCAACACAAACTCAAGATGAACCAGCTCAAAAAGGCAATAAAAACGAAACAACAACAAGTAATATATCCAACGGAAAAACAATTTTTAAAATTTAACCTATGAAAAGATTATTATATGCAATTTTATCTATTTTTTTGATTTGTCCTGCAAAAGCAGCAAATGATCCTTTGGAAACATGTTTGAACAAAATTTCCAATAATGATACAGCATGGATATCTGGTATTTCTTCGATTTTTGGCAATTCGGATTTAGATGACACTGTTGTTGAACAAAACAAAGCTCGTATATACAATTTGATTTCAAATAGATTTCAAGAACTATGCGGTTCAGAATTGGTTCATATAGCAAAAACGAATAAAGTTCGTGGGCAAATTGATTTCAAACACAAAGATAAAGATTACGCGTTTGATTTTGATGTGGATAAAATATTTGATAATTTAGGAATACAAATGGGAATTTTAGTAATTAACAAACATGATTTATACCCAACAAAAGTGTTATCTTTATCAGACATCCCTAGAAAACAGAAATTTTTTAGTTCCGACTGTTCTGACCATTTTATTTTTGATAACTTAGATGATGATGCCGCAGTAAATAAAGCCGGTCAATCAGTATTTAGTGAATACGGTGGCTCACAGCACGAATTCTTCCTCGATTTTGCAGAAGGTGATAATCGTCGGGCTTTTCCGGGTCTTGTTATTCAAGACAAAACCGGTTCCACCGGGGAACAAATAGTTTCTTATACAAATATAAAAACAGCGGTTGAGCGCACACAACAATTTGCTGAAAATCTAAAAAACAGTCAATGTTCTAATCAAGGATTATCGGTATATTTGGTTGCATTAAATGTACAACAATCCCCATACAAAACTTCTGATAACAAAGACGTAGCCGCTACAACTACAACCGCAGTTGCTGGCGCAGGTCTTACAGCAGGTATTATAGGTTCGACAGTTGCTGCTGCTGCTTGGATACCTGTTGCTGGTTGGATAGTTGCAGGTGTTGCAGGTGCAGCAGCAGGGACTATTGCTTTATTACCACAATCTATAGCAGATATTCAGCAAGTTATGGTTTTAGATGGACCTTATAATCTGTAATTTATAAGAACTTGAGAGAGAATTTATATGATGAAACAAATTGTCTTTTTTTTATCATTTTGTTTCTTTTTACCATCTTTCGCAGAAAATTATATTGAATTATCAACAACCAATGATTTCAAAACAACTGAAGAAATTTTAGCCACAGCACATCAAGAAAATTCAACAGATTGTGCTTCAAATATATTTTCAAATGCTTTGATTGAACATAGTGATGAAATAAAAGGAAACGAACCTGAAAACAATGTTCGTATATGGGCGCACAATATTATGTCCGAAGCAGCCGTGTTGGAACAAGTATTAAAATGCCCAGAAGTATCATCCGTTAGTGATACAACAACTATCGCTTTTACACCGATTGTATATGAATTCGATAACGGAAGAAAAATTACTATAAATTATAGCACTCAACCAAAAGTATTAAAACAAAAATTGATATTATCAAAGAAACGCAGTTTGCCAAATGGTGATGCTAATCCACAACTTATGGATTTCAATGATCC
>JAGHTM010000029.1 GCA_018065345.1 Candidatus Enterousia merdequi
TTTTGAACGTAAGTATTGTTTTCAAACAATGCAGCAAATAGGTTGTTTGCAAATTTACTTCTGTTTATAATTTGTTGATTTGCTGGAATATTTGGCTTTTCAGCAATACGACAAGTGTAAGTTGATAAATATTCACAAATTTTGCGAATTAAGATTTTTAAGAATTTTGGGTTTTTATAAAGTTTGTTGTCTGTAGGTAACATAGCAACAAAAAGTTTTGATTTGTTTATCAAAAATGCTTCACATTCAGGTGCATATTTGAATGCTTTACGCCAAATATCTTTGAATTGTGCTGCTGTTTGATAAGAACTTCCAAATTCATCAATAAATTCTTTTGTTATGAAATCACGATAGTTTACAAGTGTTTCGTTTGCCAATTTTACTTGTGCTTCGTGTAATTTAGTCAAATTGCTACTTTGTGTCATAATATTGCCTCTTTTGTTGTTATTATAAGAATAATATAATACAAAAATACAATTTGTCAAGTATTTTAGTGCAGCCCAAAATGATTATTGAAAAAAAGAAAAAAATAAGTATTTTATACTTATGTTTCAAAATGGTGATATTGTAAAAGTACTTATTCCAAATGTCATAAATAATGGATATGACTACCGGCTGGTTATGGATGCTGATATTGGTGACTTTGTTCGGGTATCTGTTATGAATCGTCAATATATCGGTGTAATTGTCGGAAAAGGTGACAGCAATCTTGAAATATCAAAAATAAAACCTGTTCTTGAAAAGTTTGATTTTGGACGCATGTCCAAGGCAGATATAGATTGGATTTATAAAATGTCTGCTTGGACTTTGATGGCGCCAGGCGCAGTATTGCGTTTAATATTAAATGTGACGGATGCCTTTGGTGCGCCAAAAACAGAACAATTATATACTTTTAATTTTGATTCAAATATTAAAATGACAAACGCAAGACAATCTGTGGCAGATGCTTTTCAATCTAATGAAAATGAGGCAATGTCTGTAAATGATATTATGAATATTGCGCATGTCGGAAATGCTGTTGTCAAAGGTTTGATAAAAAATGCTTCGTTGATACCTTCAGAGACGCGTGAAAAAGAGTCTGAAAACTTTATTTATGAATATCGTGATATGGGAAATGTTGTTTTGAACAAAGAACAACAAATGGCGGCAGATGTATTAAAATCTGCCATTGAAAAAAATGAATTTTCTGTGCATTTATTAGATGGAATAACCGGTTCTGGAAAAACTCAGGTTTATTTTGATGCGGCTCTTCAAGCATATAATCGTGGAAAATCTGTTTTGTTGATGATGCCTGAAATCGCGTTGACCGCTCAATTTATGGAAAGGTTTAAGCAAAGATTTGGTGAAATGCCTGTTGTATGGCACAGCAATTTAACTGCGTCTCGTCGTCGAAGAATTTGGCGTGGTGTTGCAACTGGTGATATAAAAATTATTGTTGGAACACGAAGTGCTTTGTTTCTACCATGGCAAAGCCTTGGATTGATAGTTGTTGATGAAGAACATGATACTTCATATAAACAAGAAGATATGGGAAATTATCATGCACGCGATATGGCTGTGTTACGTGCAAAAATAGCAAATTTCCCAATTGTGCTTGCAAGTGCAACACCATCTGTTGAAACTTTGTATAATGTCAGTTTGGGTAAGTATAAAAGATTACGTTTAACTTCGCGTTTTGGTGGTGCGCAAATGCCGACTATTGAAACAATAGATATGCGAAATTCTCGTCCAGAATCTTATAAAATTAAAGAAGAAGAAAAAAATGGAAATTTGTCACCAATTTTATGTGAAGAAATGCAAAGCACTTTGGATAATCATAAACAAATAATGTTGTTTATAAATCGTCGTGGTTTTGCTCCTATTATACAATGTAAAAAATGTGGCTGGGTTGGTGAATGTCCAGATTGTTCATGTGGGTTAAATTATCATAAACATTTGAATAAAATGGTGTGCCATTTATGTGGAAAAATAATGCCTTTACCAAATAAATGCCCAAAATGTGGAAACGATGTTTCAATGCGTGGTGCAGGGCTTGAAAGAATAGAAGAAGAAATATCTGTAAAATTTCCAAACGCAAAAACTGCATTGGTATCAAGTGATACAATAACATCTCGTGAATCTTTGGAAAGATTGGTTAAAAAAATGGAAACTGGTGAAATAGACATTGTTATTGGAACTCAAATTTTAGCCAAAGGGCATCATTTTCCAAATTTAACTTTGGTTGGTGTAGTTGATGCAGATATGGGGTTGTTTGGAACAGATTTTCGTGCTGGGGAACATACTTTTCAGCAATTATTTCAAGTTGCTGGTCGTGCTGGACGTGGTGAATTTCCTGGTCGGGTATTATTGCAAACTTACCAGACAGAAAATCCGGTTATACGTGCAATATGCGCTGGGAATAGGGATGAATTTATGGGAAGTGATATGGAATCACGACGAAGTGCAAAAATGCCACCTTTTGGACAACTGATAGCAGTAATAGTAGAGGCAGATAAAGAAAAAACATTAAAAAAATATTGTGATGATTTGGCAAACATTGCACCAAAATTAAATGGTGGAAAAATTATGGGGCCGATAGCTGCACAAATATATCAAATACGAAATTGGTATCGTATGCGATTTTTGGTTTCTGGTGATGAACATGCTAATTTACAACCCATAGTAAAAAATTGGTTGGGAAAAATAAAAACACCAGTAAACGTACGTGTAAAAATAGATGTCAATCCACAGAATTTTATGTAATTTTTAATGTCTTTTATTTGGATTTAGTGAATATTTTTGTTTTTATGCCTTTTAAGACCTTAACCCAAGTAAAATTTGGTTGATTTTTTATATCAGATTGTTCTTTTGCAGAGACAGATTGGTTACGTTTTAGTACTTCTATTTTAAGCGCTTCTAAATAAGTTATACGACTGTATATAATATTTGCGCTGTATCCATCTTTTATTGTGTCATTTTCTTCAAGTTGGGTAAGTAATTTAAAACATTGATTTATTTTAGAATCTAAAAATTTATTAACTTCAGGAATATTTATTGCTTTCCCTGAATTATCAATAATATGTTTTTCTAACATTTCTTGGACAACGTTATTTGTAATAGAATTTAATTTTTTTTCTGTGTCAAGATACATATTTTCGTCCTTTTTAAACAATTTCTGTTACAGCACGCAAACCACCGTCCCTTGATAATTGGACAACACGTATTTTCTTTTTCATTTCAGCTATTAATTCACTGCGGTTGTATGCCGGTTGAGTGTGTAATATTCGGTCCGCAAAGGCTGCATATGCAGCTTCCGCATTTTCTGCATGAATCGTTGTATAGAAGTGGTCGTGTCCTGTGCCAAGCATTTCCCAAAGTACAGACGCATTGTCTGTGGATATTTCACCACCGATTATTACGTCTGGAGTCATACGGACAACCAAATCAAGTAATCTGGCATAATTAAAATCATTTGTTTGTTCTGTTCTTGATAACACAAAATGAACACGGTTCTTTTGTGGAACACGAATTTCACGAGCATCTTCAACGGTAATCACACGACTATTTTGGTCAATCAATGTCAGCATATGATTCAAAAATGTTGTTTTACCAGTTGATGTTGCACCGCTTATTAAAATAGGGCTTCCATCATTTATTGCAGACATTAATTTTTCGTAAGGGTCGTCTGGGCGACTTATTTCACGTTGATTGACTTTTAATAACTGTTTGCCACGTTCAAGATGATAATTTTCAAAACTGGTTTCATGAACGCCACTACCACGAATGTTTAATGCGACACCTCCAGTAACATCGTTTTCATCATATTGGACATTTTGACCAGCAATCGCAGAAAAACGGTGATTTCCAGGTAATGTTGCATATACTACAGGAATACCATGAATAGGGTCAAAAGGTCTTTCGTATATATTTGCCACAGTATGAATCAAATCGACAAGATATTGTTTTGATAAAACTTCGGCATTATATGAAAC
>JAGHTM010000003.1 GCA_018065345.1 Candidatus Enterousia merdequi
TTGACACAACTTTCTATTATGCGACCAGCCAACTCATGATTACGCATTAAATACGCACCTGCCCCAGCACGTGTCGCAACTTTTGGAACAGGACACCCCATATTTATATCAATCCATTTTGCACCAGAATCTTGTAATATTTTGGCTGCTTCACCCATTAAATATGGATCTGCCCCAAATATTTGCGCCCCAATATTACCTTCGTCTTTATAATCATCAAAATTGCGAATACAGTTTTTATGTCCTTCTACCAAAGAATGACAAGATATCATTTCCGTAACCATAGAAATATCAGGGGCAAAATCACGTATAATTTGCCGATATGGTTTATCTGTTATCCCAGCAAGTGGCGCAGAAAAAATTTGATTATGATTCTTAAACATTTGTGATATAATATACGACATGAAAGAAAAAATCAAAAATTTATTTGCATTTTTACAACGTGCTTGGGTGGCTGGCCCACACGGGAAATATGGCATACTTATAATGTTGTTTGCTTTGTTTTTGTTTGTTCGTTTATTTTGTGGCGAACAAAGTTTACAAAACTTTATTGTAAATTGCTGGAAATTAAATCAGGAACGCACTGAATTAGCATTGGCTCAAAAACAACTTAACCAAACACAACATCATATATATTTGTTGCAACACCCAAATTCTTCAACAGATTATGTCGAAGAAATGGGGTTACAAACTTTGAATCTTGGCGACCCAGAATTCAAAGAATTAAAATACTAATTTAAATAGATAATTATACCGTTAAGATAGAACGCAAATGCCAGCCATATTATGTATGGTATTGTCAACCAAAACGCAGACTTGCTGATTTTTAAGAAAGCAAGCGCCATAAAGATTGCTGTTATTATCAAAGCCGTCAATATTAACAATGCGATTTCTGGTAAATGTAATCCAAAGAAAACAAAAGACCACAATGCGTTTAATACCATATGTACGACAAATAAAATATATGCGCTTGTTTTAGTATTATTATGTTTTTGCATAACAAAGAACAAAGATAGTCCTAATAAGAAATACAAAATCATCCAAACAACACTGAATACCCAACCATCAGGTGCCAGCATTGAATTATTCAAAGAATTATACCAAACATTAGCGCCTGATTCTATTGGTGCAAACATAACGCCAACCAAACCTGGCAAAAAAGATAAAAACATTGCAAAAACAAATTTTAATAAAGTCATTTTTTACTCCTTTTAGTTACAGATAAGTATATCATTAAAAATACTTCATATATATCGGTAAATATTCTTAGGAAAAGCATCAAAAATATGATATAATATGAAACGTTGAAAAAATCGTGGCATGCGGTTATTTTCAAAACTTGTCTAAATAAAAAACCACTTTCAAAGTGGTTTTTTTATTGTTTCACACCATATTTTCCACGATTCACAGGTCGGTAAGACAATGCTTCGGCTAAATCAGATAGAATTATATTATCATCACCACGCAAATCAGCAATCGTGCGTGCAATACGTTTAATACGATTATATCCACGGGCAGACATACCCATTTTTTCAGCCGCCGTATTCAAAAAGTTTGTCAATTCATCATTTAACACAACATATTTATCCATATCAGAACCATCAAGCAAGGCATTTACATAACCTTGACGAGCAATTTGTTTGCTTCGTGCTGCGACAACCCGTTCCCGAATTTGTGCGCTTGATTCTGATTGTGTGTTTTCTTTTGATTTCATTTCCCATGGATTTACAGCATCTACATCAACATGTAAATCGATTCGGTCAAGTAATGGCCCAGATATTTTATTTTGATATGCTTCTGCACAACGAGGTGCACGAGAACACGACAAAGCCGCATTACCCAGATGTCCACAAGGGCAAGGATTCATAGCAGCAATCAATTGAAAATGCGCTGGGTATGTTGAATTACGTTTTGCACGAGATATTACAATTTTTCCAGATTCCATTGGTTGACGTAATATTTCCAAAGTTGCACGATTAAATTCAGGCAATTCGTCTAAAAACAACACCCCATTATGTGCCAAAGAAATTTCCCCTGGTTTAGCATCACTTCCACCACCTGCAAGAGCGACAGGACTTGCCGTATGATGAACAGAACGGAAAGGACGTTTTGACATCAAAGTTTGATTTTCCAGTTTCCCAGCAATAGAATAAATTATCGATGTTTCTAATATTTCATTTGGTGTCATTTCTGGCATAATAGTAGGTAATCTTGATGCCAACATAGTTTTACCAGAGCCCGGAGGTCCAACCATCAACATAGCATGTCCCCCAGCTGCGGCTATTTCCAGCGCACGTTTTGCGCTTTCTTGACCATGGACTTCATTCAAGTCACCGACTTTTTCATTTGTGTTCGTGATTTCCTTTACAGGTGGCAACGGTAATATTTGTGTTCCACGAAAATGATTTATCAAATCAAGAACATGATTCGGTGCTAAAATATTTGTATGCCCTGCCCAACGCGCTTCACTTCCTTGAATTCCAGGGCAAATTATTCCAAGATTGTTTTTATTTGCCCAAACACTTGCAGGTAAAACACCATTTGTTTTTGTAATAGTTCCATCAAGCCCTATTTCACCAATAATCACATATTTTGACATTTCGTCTTTTGGCAAAATATCCATCGCACATAATATTCCACATAAAATTGGCAAATCAAAATGCGACCCAGTCTTTTCAATATCTGCAGGAGATAAATTCACAGTTAGTCTTTTTTCTGGCAAAGACAAATTCAAAGCAGACAATGCATTCAGTATACGTTCTGCAGATTCTTTGACCGCCCTGTCAGCCAGACCAATAATATTAAAATCTGGTCTTGCGAACCCAGAAGCCAGTTGTATTTGGACATCTATTTTTGTGACATCCATCCCATTAAACATAATCGAATTTAAATTTATCATATACGCATATTAAAACTTGCACAGATGCTTTTCAAGGTATAAAATAACGAAAATTACAAAAGGATTTGATATGCCATTACAAAATCACAATGTTGCACGCGAATGGTTTAACACTATATTTTACGGTGGCCTTATTGCTATTATTTTCCGCAGTTTATTACTTGAACCATTTAATATACCATCTGGATCTATGATACCATCATTACATGTAGGAGATCATATTTTTGTTCAAAAATGGGCATACGGTTATTCAAGATTTTCTTTTCCTTTTGGCTCTTGGAATCTATGGGACGGTCGTTTTTTTGCTAAACACGAACCAAAAGTTGGCGATATTGTAGTCTTTCGCAAACCAAACGGCAATGTAGAATATGTAAAACGTTTAATTGGGCAATCTGGTGACACAATTCAAATGAAAGAAGGTCGTTTATATATAAATGATAAATTAGTTGTGCGCAAAGATGCAAAACCTTATATTGTTGCCAATTTACCAAAATCTATGCGAAGCGTTGGTTTTTACAAGGACAATATGTCTATCAAAGGCAACAAAATATGGATAGACAATAAACCTGCACCTTTCAATTATACTATTGAATACAAATCAGACAGACTTTGTAAAATGTCTCCTTATGAATGTGGGGTATTTAATGCGACAGAATACACCGAAGTATTACCAAACGGTGTTGAACATAAAATCATAGAAATGTCTGATAATGCATCATTGGATAATACTGAAAAATTCACTGTTCCAGAAAAACATTTGTTCTTTATGGGCGACAATCGTGATAACAGCGCAGACAGCAGAACCGAAGCCGTATCATACGTAAATCGTGATAATGTTTTGGGTAATGTCTGGTTTATTTGGTATTCACACAATTATTATTCACCTATGCTGGCAGTTTGGAATTGGAATAACAAAATGCGCTGGGATAGATTTGGTATGGGGAAGAAACAATAATGAAATTAAATTACGAATTTAAGAACAAAGATTTATTCAATCTTGCAATGACACAAAGCGGTATAGACGCCAAACATAATAATGAACGTTTGGAATTTATCGGTGACCGCGTTTTAGGTTTGTCTGTGGCCGCATTATTATATGAAATGTATCCAGACGATGCCGAAGGGAACCTTGCACGTCGTCACGCTTTCTTGGTTTCTACAGAAACACTGGCACGTGTTGCCCGCAAAATTGAATTGGAATCTGCACTTCGTCATGGTCATATGACAGGTGGAAAAATAAATCATATCTTGGCAAATGCTATGGAAGCAACTTTGGGCGCTATATTTTTAGATTCTGGATTTGAAAGTGCACGCAAGATTATTTGTGATTTGTGGCACGATATGGCTGCTGACGAAATAGATGCACCAAAAGATGCTAAAACAACATTACAAGAATATGTTCAAAAAAATGGTAAAGGGGCTTTGCCAACATACGAATATGCCGAACCGACTGGCACATCACACAATCCAGAATTTACTGTCACAGTGTCTGCATTGGGTAAATCTGCAACTGGGGTTGGTTCTTCTAAAAAAACAGCCAGTTTGAATGCCGCAGAAAATTTGTTAAAAGACCTTGCAATTACCGAATGATATTACTACAATCAACACATAAATAACCAAAGGAAATATATATGTTTTCAATTTTACTTGTTTTATTAGTCATAGTCGCAGTATTAATGATTGGTTTAATTTTGTTACAAAAATCCGAAGGTTCTGGTATGTCTGGATCTGCTGCCGCATCTATGTTTGGTGGTGTTTTGACAGGCTCGGCTGCTGGTAATTTTTTAACAAAAGCAACTGCAGTTTTGGCAACAATATTCTTTGTATTATGCGCATTGTTATCATTAGTTGTTGCAAAAACAGATGTAAGTGGTACAAAACAATCTGC
>JAGHTM010000117.1 GCA_018065345.1 Candidatus Enterousia merdequi
CCTAAACAACTTCCGTCTGTCCATATTTTTAGCATTTTATTTACATCCTTTTTGTGATATAATATCATAAAATGAAGTTCAATGCCAAACAATTACAACAAATGTCAAATGTCGCCCGTGCAAACGCTTTGGGTGCTGTGTTATCTGCGCATAGTGGGCATGTTGGAATAATTTTAGATGCTGCTGAGATTATAACTTGTATTTTTGCGAATCGGTTGCGTCGTGGTCTGGACAGGTTTGTTTTATCTGCTGGGCATGGTTCAGCATTGTTGTATTCTGTTTTGAAATTATCTGGATATAAAATTAGCGAATTAAATACTTTCAGACAAATTGGTGGATTACCTGGACATCCAGAATACGGAATTGACGGGGTTGATGCGACTACTGGACCTTTGGGCCAAGGGGTTGGTAATGCAGTAGGTTTTGCTTTGTCACAAAAAATTCGTGGTATTCGTGCGCGAACTTATTGTTTGGCTTCTGATGGCGATTTAATTGAAGGTGTGTCTTTTGAAGCGCTTGCGTTTGCTGGACGGTATAAATTAAATAATTTAATAGTATTGTGGGATGATAATAAATTATCTATTGACGGCACGGCACAGACAGACACAGACGTTTGTGGGCGTATGCGTTCAATGGGTTTTAATGTAATGTCTGTTCGTGGTGACGACTTGGATTCCATAGAACACGCATTGGACAGGGCTGAAAAGTCAACATTGCCTGTGTTTATCCAATGTAAAAATATTTTAGGGCGTGGTTCAAGTCTTGCTAATAAAAGTTCTGCACACGGTTTTGCGTTATCTGAAACAGAAATGATAAATTTGATTTCAAAGTTTTCTGATAAAGATGGACTTAAATTATGGGATGTTGTAGCACGTCGTCCAATTGCCAGTAAAACAAAGGCAATTTCATCGTTGCCACGTATAAAAATTCTAAAAACACCAGAATGCATTTCCACACGTGAATTATCTGGAATATATCTTGATTTGTTGATTAAGGGTGGGGCGGATTTAATAACAGGTTCGGCAGATTTGGCGGATAATACTCATGTAAAAACTCGTAATTCAAAAGATATAACATCAAATGATTTTGATGGTAATTATATAAATTATGGTGTGCGCGAACATGGTATGGCTGCGATAATGAACGGTATGGTCGCAGATGGTTTGCGTGTAGCTGGTTCTACTTTTTTAGTATTCAGTGATTATATGCGCCCATCTATGCGAATCGCCAGTTTGTCAAAATTGCCGGTAATATATGTGTTTTCTCATGACAGTATTGCTGTGGGTGAAGATGGACCAACACATCAACCTGTTGAACAATTGGCGTCACTTCGTTTGATACCGAATTTGCGTGTGTATCGACCATGTAATATGTCAGAAATAGCATACACTTGGCGAACAATGATTATGGATAATGAACATCCATCATGTATAGTTTTGTCGCGTCAAAAATTCAAACAAATAGAAACACCAAACGAATCGGAATTTGAACGCGGTGGATATGTAATTTATCCTGCTAAATCTGGACGGGCAAAAACGACTATCATAGCAACCGGTTCCGAAGTTCCATTGGCGGTAGATATTGCTTCGCGTTTCAAAAATGTTCAAGTTGTGTCTATGTTAAATCTTGAAACTTTTCGTAATCAAGAAAGCACATACAAAAACAAAATATTACGTGGCTGTGTAATTGTTATCGAAGCGTCAACACCTGGAAATTGGTTTGAAATAGCAGACGCTGTTATTGGAATTGATAAATTTGGAACTTCTGGTAATGGCGAAGATGTTTATAATGAATACGGTTTTAATCCAGATAAAATTATCAAAGAAATACAAAAGTATATTAAATAAGTTTTTATGTCAGACGAAAATATTTTTACTTTATCAAATGGGCAATCTGTACCTGTTATCATAGACAATCGTCGTGGTGCGCATAATGTGACTTTGCGACCAAAAGTGTCGCCAACTTTGTCAATTCATATTTCAAAGCCATGGACGACATCTGTAAAATTTGTGATGAATTTTTTAGAAACCAAACGTAAATGGATTGAAAAAATATTTGATTCTGTTCCATGTAAAGAAGAAATTAAACCAGGAATTACATTTGAAATATTGGGAAGAAATATAAAAATAATACACGATGAAACTATGAGGTCTAATAAATATATGGATACCGACAAAACGACATTATGTATCGGGGGTGGGGCAGATATGTTTGAACGTCGGATTCGTGATTTTATCAAAGAAGAATTATTAAAAGAAATAAAACAAATAATAAAAACAACACCACGTGAATATTGGCCATCACATATAACTTTAAGGGATACTTCATCACGTTGGGGATCTTGTTCTACAACTGGAACAATGTCTTTTTCGTGGAGGTTGGCTTTCGCACCGTATGAAGTTATGAGATATGTCGTAATGCACGAATTATCACACAAAAAACATATGGATCATTCACCGGAATTTTGGGCAACAGTATCAAGTTTATATGGTTTCGGGGTAGAAAGGGCAAAAAGATGGCTTGCTAAAAACGGTCAAAGTTTGCATAAATATTTTTAATAAAAACACTTTTTTTATGTTTGAATTTATGATAGAATTAGGAACAAGATTGAAAAAAAGGAAGGGATTATGAAAAAAATAGCATTATGTTCATTGTTGTCGGTTTTTGCTTCGTGGTGTGCTTTTGCATTAGAAGTTGGAACTTTTACGGATGCTAACGGATTGCCATATGTTCGTGAATTAGGAACTTTGACTTCTCATGATGGTACAATAAAAGAAGTTTACAGAGAAGTTTATTCTGATGGTAGAAGCGTATTAAAGGATATGAACGGCAGTTTTACTTCTGGTAAAGGTGCTGTGTTTAATCCAAAACCAACCCCTTCGCCAACCCCGAGTCCTACTTCAGTATCGACGGCTGTGCCGGGACAGGTAAATGGTGCTGGTGTTGCTATGGGGGCGTTGGGTGTAGCAACTGGCGTGGTCGGAATGTATGATTCTGTTTCGATAAAAGATAGAAAAACAACAATAGGTGATGTTTTAGAGGGAGCTGGCTCTGGTGCTTTGACTGCTGCGGGTGGTGCCTTGATAGTTAATTCTGTCCCTGCTTTTGGACAAGTAGCTTATGGTGTAGTGGTGGCAGCAGGGGCTGTTGTTGGTGCAAGTGGTGCTGGATTAAAAATGTTTTCTGAGACAGATTGTGCTTTGGACCAGGTGTTAACGCAAGCAAGAGGTTTTGATGTTTATCAATGTTGTCATACAAGTCAAAAATTATCAACGATTGAACATGCAAATTATTTAGATATTGGGGCGCGTATGTTTTGTCCAGAGCCAGGAATGGTAAGTCAATGTCTGCAAGGAACATCAACAAAAGATCAAGGATTTAAAGGGTTGTTCCAAGATGACCATTGGGGAAGTTGTCAGGAAAGGTGGTGTAGTGGTTGGGTAAAACCTGCTAGTGGTGAAAGAGTTCAATATTATGCAGATTATGATAATTATTGTTGGAAATGGGAATGTGCTGACGGTAAAAAAAGACAAGGTAATAAATGTGTTGGTGATGTTGTCGAACAATGTTCTTATAATGGAAATAAATATGATTTGGGCACAATTATGGAAAACAAAGATTGCCAAAATGTTAGTGCCGGAAATGCTGATTTGAAAACAGGTAAACAGTGTAAGGTTACATGTTTGAAAGATAAAACTTCAAAAGCACTTAAAGCTGTATGGACGATTAAAACTTGTCCAGATGGTATGAAAGGGGTGGCTTTGTCAAAAGCTAGTCAATATACTCCAAATGCAACAGGGTATAAAAAATGTATAGCCTCTGATACAAATGTTTGCGAAAAGTTTAATAAACAAGATACCCAAGATCGATACAAATGTTGTTTGCAAGAACAGGAAGGTGTTGCAAAATGGGAAAATGGAATTTGCAAATGTGAAGATGAAACTCAAAAATGGGAAAATGGTCAATGTGTCGATGATACTTGTAGATATACATTTACTGCGGACATAAAATGTTCAAACGGTACAACCAAAACTATGGGTAGCGTTTTAGAATTAAGGAAATCTGCATTTGAAAACGGTAGTTGTCCAGATGATACAGAAAATGTTAATTTTGAAGAATGGTATAAGAATTTAAGAGGGGAGGTTTTAGCTGAATTTAATAGAATTTGTCCTCAACAATCACTGCCAAAACCGGTTGTAATACATGAAGACAATGGAATAAGCAACCAAAAATTAAATAATGCAAAAGGCAAATTGCAAGAATTCTTTAAGTTTGCTGAAGAAAACAGAGATGGTTGGAAAACAGCAGATGGTAAGTTTAATACAAAACGTTTGGCTGCGGACTTAAGTGCAGGGGTTGTTTTGGGAACTGTTGGTGGTGTTGTTTCTGGTGTAGTTATCAAAAAGAAACAAGTCGAAAAAGGATTTGATGCGCTTCATTGCACAGTTGGTGGTCAAACTGTTGCTGATTGGGGTGACGAATTCAGTGTTGGTTTTCAAAGATAAAAAAATCCCGC